>NZ_LZHJ01000124.1:0-3984 GCF_001690815.1 Gilliamella sp. GillExp13
AAGATAGTTATAGATTGATTGGACGCTGACTTTCTTTAAACGTGCAGCAATCTGCTCTGGGCTGTAATAAAGCATGAGGTATTTTTCAACTTGGCGCCATACCGAAGACTCTATTGGCTTACCATTACCGCTGTTTTTTCGCCTTTTCCTAGCTAGGGTTACCGCATCATGTGCTTGATAGGCTTGATTAGGTTTTGAGTTTCTTTTTATCTCTCGACTTATTGTCGAAGGATGTCTATTGAGTAGCTGGGCTATCTCTTTTTTATTCTTTCCGGCTTGTAATAATACGAAAATTTGGTATCTTTCCTTCCTAGAAAGGTGATTATAATACATAGCAATCTCCAAACTGTGGTGGTGCGAAGGTGCTAGTATAAATCACCTTTCTACTTTCTTCACTCCACCGTGTTTAAAATTGCACTTCATGTTTGAATCCAGGTTATTTAGGAAATAAATATTATTTAATATTATTAGGTTAACTAATTTAATAAATCCTATACTTAAGCACATGTTTTATGAAACTGCTTGTCAAAATTAGGACTTGAGGAAAAGAATTAAAGAAAATTTATTTTTTTTTAACAATTTTGTTATCCAATTTGTTAGAATAGACGGCAACTAGACTTATTTTAATTTTATAAATTTGGAGTGGATATGGTTGTTGCTGTTAATAAACGTTCTGTAATGACATTATTTTGTGATACAACAGATATTTACGGGCATCAGATTCGTTTTGTTTTGGCAGAAAAAGGGGTAACTGCGGAAATAGAGTTTGTAACGGCGGATAATTTACCACAAGAATTATTGGATCTTAATCCTTATGGCTCAATTCCAACTCTAATTGATCGTGATCTTACGTTATATGAACCGCATATTGCGTTAGAATATTTGGATGAACGCTTTCCACACCCACCATTAATGCCTGTTTATCCTATCGTTCGTGCTAATTCACGATTAACAATGTATCGTATTAAAAAAGAGTGGTATAGTGAATACGAAACAATTATTGCTGACCCTTGTAGTGAGGAGGCTAAAACAGCACGAAAAAATCTTCTTGATGATCTTGTTTCGATTTCGGTTATGTTTAAAGAAAAAGATTATTTTATGAGTGATGATTTTACATTATGTGATTGTTATTTTGCTCCGTTACTTTGGCGTTTGCCATTGCTTGATATTGAATTACCAAAAGTGGCTGAAAAGAATTATTTAGCCTATATGGCGAGGATTTTTGAACGTCCTGCTTTTATTAATTCATTAACTGAAGCAGAAAAAAAAATAAGATCATAAACAATTAAATTTATCTTTATTTACGATAATTTTAGACAAGGTAGCTTTGATGGAACTTGAACAAATGACGCCACGTCGCCCTTATTTATTTAGTGCTTTTTATGACTGGATTTTGGATAATGATTTAACACCTTACATTGTTGTTAATACTTCTGTATATGGGGTGTTAGTACCGCAGGAATTTATCCAAAACAATCAAATTGTACTAAATATTGCCCCACAATCTGTTGGCCAATATTTGGCTACTAATGAACAAATTGAATTTAATGCTCGCTTTTCTGGTATACCACAACATATTGTGGTACCAATGGCGGCGATTGAGGCAATTTATGCTCGTGAAAATGGTGTGGGTATGGGATTTGAAGATGAACCACAATATAGCATACAGAGTGAATCTTTGTCCTCACAACCTGAACAATCTAAATCAAAACCTAATCCATTTCGTGTTGTAAAATAATTTGTAATATTGTTAATTAACGGTGATTCACTATGATGTATGCAGTAGATTTATCGTTGATAATGTTAAAAATAGTGAAAAATAGATGAATGAGTAACGAAATCGAATTAAAGTTTGAAATTAATACTAGTGATATTGCTAATTTAAGATATTTTCTAGATCAGTGGGCTGATAGCGACCAAGTTGAATTTTCAACGATATCACCAGCAAAACGCAGTTCTACAAAACTCAATTTGACTAGTACCTATTATGACACAAGCGATTACTACCTACGTAATAATCAGTGTGGATTGCGAGTAAGGGGATATGAAAGTGATCACCAAAAAGAGTTTGAAATCACCTTAAAGCGAGATAGCAAGTCTGTGGCTGGTTTACATGAGCGTGCTGAATTTAATGTTGACTTACCCAATTCAGAACCCAATTTAGCTGTATTACCACATATGGCATTACCCTATAATTGCGATATTGAGCGGTTACAACGAGATTTATTACCATTGTTCAGTACCGATTTCAAAAGGCAAACTTGGCTAATTTTTTTTGCGAGTAGCGAAATTGAGGTGGCACTAGACCTAGGGGAAATTAAATCAAACAAAAAAGTTAAAATCATTCAAGAAGTCGAATTAGAACTTAAACAAGGTAATAAACAAGACCTGTTTAATTTTGCTCTTGAGTTAAGCCGCTTCCATTTGCATCTTTTTTCACAAAGTAAAGCTGCTAGGGGCTATTGCTTACTGAAAAATGCATCACTTAAAACTTGTCAATTTGATCTTCAAGCCCATCAAGATCTAGCAAACCTGTTAAAATTTTGGCAACAAAATGAAGAATATGCATTAGAAGTTAATGATTTAGCATTATATCAACAAACGTTAAACCAAATAAATTATATTCTAATAGATAAAAATCTTTCTTTTGAGCCTGAATTTGCTCAATGGCAAATGGCATTATTGACTATTAACTCTGTAAAAGAATTTGCTTTTAGTGAGATTAATACAAAGTTCAAGCTTATGTTGATCGCAAATCTGACTATTAATTAATAGAATAAAAAGTAAAATAATGAAGCTCTCCTTTTTTAAATTACCGTTCTTATTCCTGCTGTTTTATGGGGTGCTAGATAGCACTTTTTTAGTTGGACGAGAATTCCTTGTTGACAATATGGTTTTTAGCTATGCAAAGGTTAACCCATATATTTGGGCCGATTCTTTTTTATCATTAATTATTTATATTGTTTTACCTAATACTTTTAATCAGCTAGCAAATCTAGTTTTAATTTTTATTACTTCAGCCATAATTTTGTACAAGAATTCTGTCTATCGGGCCAATAAAAAGAATTTGCTTTGTGTGTTCTTAATTGTTATTTATTATAATAATAGGCATCAATGGTTATCAGGTGATATTTGAGCGACAGGTTCTTGGATTTTTATATTCTGCTATACCGCCATATTATTTTCCTTATATAGAAAGTCTCTATATAGGCGTATTTAGATTAGCTTGTTATATTTGGATAATAATGGTGATTTGTTTAGGGATAAAGCTACTGCGAACAGTTTTTGTAACAGAGCCAGATATGATTGTATTATCCTCGGACAATAGTCAAAAAACTCATTTATCTTTATTTATTCTATTATTTAATTTCTATTATTTATCTATTGCCTTATTTTGTTTAAATTTCTTTTTTGTTCCTAAAGATCCTCTGGATTCTATAGGTCCCCTTGAATACCACATTAGAACTATTATTTTTTATTCAGTTTTTTTACTGATTGTAAATACGATTGGTTATTTTGTTTTGCGAAAACAATTTAAAACTGTTTATGATAATTTACAGGTGAAGTCATTAATTTCAAGTTCTGTCATTGCTTTTGTGTTAACATCGCTGACAGCAATAATTGTTTTATTTTTCAATATATATTGTCTGAAATGGTTTGATGAGGTTGCAGACTCATTAACAGACAGCGAAATAATGGCTATTGTTATAACAGATATTATATTATTTCTTCTTACTCTATGTGTAATAGGTTCGGTAGTTGTTAGTAAAACAGCAAAAGCATTTTTTGGGGGAAAAGTTAATTTATCCAGTTTTGTTGAGTCAAAGTCAGAATAGAATTTGTACAAATTAGTTTAGTGGTAACATTTTTACATTAATTGTAAGAATTGTTGCCTGAAATTTTTACTTTTTTCGGTATGATATGCCTGGATTCAAACATGAAGTGCAATTTTAAACACGGTGGAGTGAAGAAAGTAGAAAGGTG
>NZ_LZHJ01000125.1:0-7063 GCF_001690815.1 Gilliamella sp. GillExp13
TAAAATTGCACTTCATGTTTGAATCCAGGCTTCCTACATAAATATCTTCAACAATGGCGTGTTGATTTACGATTCTCCATTTAATATTAAAATGGTAAAGTGTAAATCCGTATGCTTGTTCATTAATGTTTTTTTGTTTATAGGCTGGTCTTGGATCTTGGGATATTACTTGTGTAATTAATTCGGCGAGTTGAGGATAACTTTGTTTTTGTAAATCCAAAGATAATCGTGCTTTTTGTGAGAACTCTACTGTTATTTTTTTTTCAGGAGTAGATTGTGCGTATCCTGCAAGTGCTTCTGAGTGACTATCGGAATAAGGGAGATAAGGCTTGATATCAATAATTGGTGTACCATCGACTAAGTCAAGACTTCCTAATTTTAAGACTACTTGCTTATTTTCTATGATGATATCTTTTAACTCTACTGCTGAAAGCCCAATATGATTAGGTCTAAACGGCGATCGTGTAGCAAACACCCCTATTGTTTTATTACCACCTAAACGAGGAGGGCGAACGGTTAATCTCCATTTTTCAGGAGCAACATGGTGAAATAGGAATAATAACCATAAATGTGAAAATTGTTCTAATCCTTTTACACTGATAGGGTCATTATAAGGTGCTAATAAATAAAGTTCCCCTTGTCCTGCACTAACTAGATTGGGTTGTCTTGGTACAGCAAATTTTTCACTATACGGTGAGCGGATAATGCCGATTGGTTCAATTTGATATGTCATTATTGGTCGATAATTTTATTTATGAGTAGCAGTTTTGTTAAGTCATTTTATTATTATCTCTATTTCCGCCGATCGATACAAAGATCGGCGGATTTAATATTAGTCTAATATTTATTTATAAATTGTTACCAACCGCGAATAGCTCCACCATTAAAAATTTGGTCAGCTTTTTGTGCAACAGCTTCGGTTTGGTATGCTTTAACAAAATTTTTCACATTTTCATTATCTTTATCCACTTCACGCGAAACAATAATGTTAACATATGGTGATTCTTTATCTTCAACAAAAATACCATCTTTACTTGGTGTTAAGTTTGCTTGTCCTGCAAATGCGTTATTGATGATTGCAAGATCAACTTGGGCATCATCCAATGAACGAGGTAACATTGGGGCTTCGAGTTCTAAAATATTGTAGTTATAAGGGTTACTGGTAATATCAAGTACAGTTGGTAGTAAACCTTTAGATTTATCAACAGTAATCATCCCTTCATGTTGTAATAATAGTAATGCTCGTCCTAAGTTTGTAGGGTCATTAGGAATAGCAATCGTTGAGTTAGCTGGAATGAAAAATGCTTCACCGCGTGGTGAAGTGACTTTTACACCTTCGCCTGTTTCTATTGATTCATCAATTGGTTTTAGTTTATGAGAATAGCTTGCAATAGGATAAACAAATGAATTACCTACTACAGCTAATTTATAGCCACGTTCTTTCATTTGTTCATCTAAATAAGGTTTATGTTGGAAAGCATTTACATCAATTAGACCATCATTTAATGCTTGATTTGGGGTTACGTAATCGTTAAAAATAACTAGTTCAACATCTAGATTATAAAGATCTTTTGCTTGTTGTTTAACTACTTCAGCAACTTCTTGTTCAGGGCCTGAAATTACTCCGACTTTTAGAATATTTACTTTAGTTGGTTCTGTTGGTTTGTTATCTGTTGTGGCTGTTTGTTTATTATTATCACAGCCAGTTAAAAAAAATGCACTTACCAATGTGGTAATAAGTGCTAGCTTTTTAATAGACATATATTTCTCCAAAATTAATGATGTGTGACGCGTTTAACAATCATATTGCCAATAAATTGAATAATAAAGACAATAATAATTAATATAACTAAAACAGTATTCATTATAGCAGGCTTGTAGCCGTTGTAACCATATTGAATAGCAAGTTGTCCAAGGCCTCCTGCGCCAACAGCTCCAGCCATTGCAATGTATCCTGTCAAAGTAATTAAGGTAATCGTCATACTATTGACAATTATAGGTAATGACTCAGGCAATAAAACTTTATATATAATTTGCAGTGGTGTTGCACCCATTGAGCGAGCCGCCTCTATTAATCCTTTGGGGACATCTAATAATGCATTTTCTATCATACGAGCAATTAATGGCGATACTCCAATACTTAATGGCACCACTGCAGCTTGTTTGCCTATAAATGTACCCATTAAAATTGTGGTAAAAGGAATAATCCATACAATTAATATGATAAAAGGAATTGAACGGAATACATTTGTAATAAATGAAATAATACTATTAGCGGCATAACAATCCAATATTTGTCCTTTACGAGTTGTATAAAGTAATATGCCAATGGGTAATCCAATTATCGTTCCCCAAAAACCTGATAAGATGACCATAAATAGAGTTTCATCTGTTGCTTGTGCCATTTTGAAAAGCATTGCTTCATTAAAGCCATTAAATGATGAACAAAAAGCAACAAAGTCAGCCCAAAAATTATATTGAGTTAAGTATCGAAATAATGATTCAAAAGGTTTAAATGAAGGAATAAAATCAAACATAGCCGAGCACCTCTACTTTAGTATTATTTTTTTCTAAGAATTGAATTGCTGATGCCATACTTTTTTGTTTCCCTTTCATTTCCGCTAACATTAAGCCAAATTTGACTCCTCCGGCATAATCCATTTGTGCACTGATAATGTTGCTATCAATTTCGAATTCTTTAGCAATTTGTGATAATAATGGTAAATCAACGGAGACTCCTGTAAATTCTAAACGTAATAACGGATTGAGTCCTTCTTTGTGTTCAGATGATAGCCTTATTAAATAATCATCTGGAATATTAAGATGTAAGGTTGATTGAATAAATTGTCGAGCAATATCTGTTTTAGCATGAGAAAACATTTCGCCAACTGATGACTGTTCAACTAGTTTGCCATCGCTTATAACAGCTACTTGGTCACAAATCTGTTTTACTACATCCATTTCATGAGTAATTAATAAAATTGTTAGTCCTAATTTTTGGTTAATATCTTTTAGTAATGACAAAATTGAACGTGTTGTTTCAGGATCAAGCGCACTGGTAGCTTCATCACATAACAATACTTTGGGGTCACTTGCCAAAGCTCTCGCAATAGCAACACGTTGTTTTTGTCCACCAGATAAATTAGTTGGATAAACATTCGCTTTTTCTGTCAATCCAACTAATTCCATAAGCTCATTTACTTTCTGGTTAATTGCTATTTTAGGCGTTTTATTTAGTTCAAGAGGGAAAGCGATATTATCAAATACAGTACGTGAAGAAAGTAGATTGAAATGTTGAAAAATCATACTAATTTTTCGACGTATTTCAATTAATTTTCTATTAGATAGATTAGTGATCTCTTGATTATCAAAGAAGATCTTCCCACTAGTCGGCTTTTCTAGTAGGTTAATGCAGCGAATAAGTGTGCTTTTCCCAGCCCCTGATTTGCCAATAACACCGTAAATTTTCCCTTGGGGAACATGGATATTAATGTCTTTTAAAGCATAAATGGGGGTTTTATTATGCTCAAATGTTTTCGAAATATGTTGTAGTTGTATCATAATATATAAAAACAAAAGATGAATGAATGAATATTAAGACGTCTAGACATCTAAGTCAATCAATAATATGCTATATGAATTAGAGTAATATCTAAAATTAAAAGGAAAAAAAGTAAATATGAAGCCAGCAATTTTTTTAGATCGAGATGGTACTATTAATATAGATTATAATTATGTACATACAATTGATAAGTTCCACTTTATTAACGGTGTTATTGAGGCAATGCAAGAGCTCAAGAAAATGGGTTTTTTATTAGTCATTACAACCAATCAATCGGGGATTGCTAGAAATATATTTACTGAAGAACAATTTCATACTTTGACTGAATGGATGGATTGGTCTTTACAAGATCGTGGTGTTGATTTAGATGGTGTCTATTATTGCCCTCACGACCCGTTAGTGGATACTTGTGAATGTCGTAAGCCAAATCCAGGGATGATTCAAACAGCAGCTAAAGAACTAAAAATTGATATTGCTAATTCTTATATGGTTGGAGATAGAGTGTCTGACTTATTGTCGGGTAAAAAAGCTGGCGTTAAAAAAACTGTGCTAGTAAAAACGGGCGATACTATAACTGAAGAAGCATTAGAACAAGCTGATTGGGTTATTGATAGTTTGGCTGATCTACCAAAAAAAATAAAAAACCAATCTTGATTGTTGTTTTAACTAATACAGTGTTTATATTAAACGCTGTATTAAAGTTATACTTTTAAGTATCAGTGGAATAATGGTTAATCCAATAAAACAGGCACTAATAAAAGTAACAACAGTTATACCTAGCTGATTTGTAGAAAAAATAGTTGCCAAATATAAAAATAAGCAAAGTAATAAGTGTTACTAAGCTCCAGTATGAAAAACCAATTTTATTCTGTTTAGATGTTACAATCGGTAAATAATAAATAGTCCCACAAAACTCATACCAATTAATGAACTACCATGTTGTAATAATTTATAAATTGGAATTTTCATTTTCCCTATATTAACAGTATGTTGTAATAAACTAAAAAGTTGAACAGAACAACCTGACGGATGAGTAAAAGAGTTCCACCCAATATGAGAAATTATGCCAATAATTGCCGATGTTAAAACACTTAACCAATGCTGACAACAATATTTATTCCAGTTGAAAGTTAAATAATTAGCAAATCGCTTATAAAAGAAATTAGGTAAATCTTTAATTAAAACATTATCGAATGATAAAATGAAAAATATAAGAAATAACTAAAGTCATTGGTAAATCAAATAGAAAAATACCAGCTAGACTATGACTTAAAGCACTTTTTACCTCCATTCTTAAGAAGTATTCAAAATCAAGCGCCATACTATCAATAATCAAAGCCGTCATAGAAAATAGATGGGGGGTTCTTATATAAAGGTAATATGATAGCTGGATGAGCAAATGTAAAAGGCACTTTTTATTCTAACTTAATAAAGAGTGTTTAATTTAAAATTATTTTGTTTGTTATAAGAAATATAATCAACCTACCAAAGATATTAAATATTAGAATTTGGTTTTACAACAACTCAGTTTAGTTTGTTTTTAGCTCGTCTTGAGCAAAAAAAATGCAAACAAGAAAAAATGCGTAATGATCTCTTGTATAATTTTTTTAAACCCCTATAATGCGCATCCACTGACACGCAGTCAGCGACAAGCAGACGAAGAGTTGGTGATTAAGTGAGATCAAAAATTTTAAAAAAGATCTTGACGAATAAAAAAGGTTAGCGTAGTATACGCAACCCTTGAGACAGTGAGCTAAATCAACAAAAGGTTGATAAGGAACATAAGCTGTCAGCTCTTTAAAAATAAGAAACAGACAATCTGTGTGGGCACTTGCGAGACGAAAGATTAAAGTCTACGGACTAAAAAATTAAGTCTTGATAAGTGACACTGAAGATTCATTTGAATATGTCAGAGACAGTTATTGAGCATCAAACTTTAAATTGAAGAGTTTGATCATGGCTCAGATTGAACGCTGGCGGCAGGCTTAACACATGCAAGTCGAACGGTAACATGAGTGCTTGCACTTGATGACGAGTGGCGGACGGGTGAGTAAGGTATGGGGATCTGCCGAATGGAGGGGGACAACAGTTGGAAACGACTGCTAATACCGCATAAAGTTGAGAGACCAAAGCATGGGACCTACGGGCCATGCGCCATTTGATGAACCCATATGGGATTAGCTAGTTGGTGGGGTAAAGGCTCACCAAGGCGACGATCTCTAGCTGGTCTGAGAGGATGACCAGCCACACTGGAACTGAGACACGGTCCAGACTCCTACGGGAGGCAGCAGTGGGGAATATTGCACAATGGGGGGAACCCTGATGCAGCCATGCCGCGTGTATGAAGAAGGCCTTCGGGTTGTAAAGTACTTTCGGTGATGAGGAAGGTGATGAATCTAATAGGTTTATTAATTGACGTTAATCACAGAAGAAGCACCGGCTAACTCCGTGCCAGCAGCCGCGGTAATACGGAGGGTGCGAGCGTTAATCGGAATGACTGGGCGTAAAGGGCATGTAGGCGGATAATTAAGTTAGGTGTGAAAGCCCTGGGCTCAACCTAGGAATTGCACTTAAAACTGGTTAACTAGAGTATTGTAGAGGAAGGTAGAATTCCACGTGTAGCGGTGAAATGCGTAGAGATGTGGAGGAATACCGGTGGCGAAGGCGGCCTTCTGGACAGATACTGACGCTGAGATGCGAAAGCGTGGGGAGCAAACAGGATTAGATACCCTGGTAGTCCACGCTGTAAACGATGTCGATTTGGAGTTTGTTGCCTAGAGTGATGGGCTCCGAAGCTAACGCGATAAATCGACCGCCTGGGGAGTACGGCCGCAAGGTTAAAACTCAAATGAATTGACGGGGGCCCGCACAAGCGGTGGAGCATGTGGTTTAATTCGATGCAACGCGAAGAACCTTACCTGGTCTTGACATCCACAGAATCTTGTAGAGATACGAGAGTGCCTTCGGGAACTGTGAGACAGGTGCTGCATGGCTGTCGTCAGCTCGTGTTGTGAAATGTTGGGTTAAGTCCCGCAACGAGCGCAACCCTTATCCTTTGTTGCCATCGATTAGGTCGGGAACTCAAAGGAGACTGCCGTTGATAAAGCGGAGGAAGGTGGGGACGACGTCAAGTCATCATGGCCCTTACGACCAGGGCTACACACGTGCTACAATGGCGTATACAAAGGGAGGCGACCTCGCGAGAGTAAGCGGACCTCACAAAGTACGTCTAAGTCCGGATTGGAGTCTGCAACTCGACTCCATGAAGTCGGAATCGCTAGTAATCGTGAATCAGAATGTCACGGTGAATACGTTCCCGGGCCTTGTACACACCGCCCGTCACACCATGGGAGTGGGTTGCACCAGAAGTAGATAGCTTAACCTTCGGGAGGGCGTTTACCACGGTGTGGTTCATGACTGGGGTGAAGTCGTAACAAGGTAACCGTAGGGGAACCTGCGGTTGGATCACCTCCTTACGAAGTGCTCGTAAGTGTTCACACA
>NZ_LZHJ01000126.1:0-5179 GCF_001690815.1 Gilliamella sp. GillExp13
TTCAGCTTCTTTTAAAATAGCGACGATTTGATGTTCAGTCATTTTTTTCATCATTAAATCCCCTTTTACTTTTATCATAGAGAATTTTCTACTTTTTTGCTGTACTATTTTAGGGGAGAGTTACAAGGTATTTTTCAACTTGGCGCCATACCGAAGACTCTATTGGCTTACCATTACCGCTGTTTTTTCGCCTTTTCCTAGCTAGGGTTACCGCATCATGTGCTTGATAGGCTTGATTAGGTTTTGAGTTTCTTTTTATCTCTCGACTTATTGTCGAAGGATGTCTATTGAGTAGCTGGGCTATCTCTTTTTTATTCTTTCCGGCTTGTAATAATACGAAAATCAGGTATCTTTCTTTCCTAGAAAGGTGATTATAATACATAGCAATCTCCAAACTGTGGTGGTGCGAAGGTGCTAGTATAAATCACCTTTCTACTTTCTTCACTCCACCGTGTTTAAAATTGCACTTCATGTTTGAATCCAGGATTTTTGATTGTAAATACGACAATATAATCTCTCTAAAATACCAAAAATAAGCATGATCTTATCCTATGTATCGTAATAATTTTATAATTGCTTAATAACACTAAAAAAATTTCTGTCATAAAAAATGATACTTGTTGTTATTAATGTAGATAATCCATGTGGAGAGTAACTATTGTTAATGTTATCATAATTAAAAAGTTTAAATACTAGTGAGTAGGTATATAGAAATGAAAAATGATCATATTTTTAGTCCGATAACTCTACCTAATGGCGTTGAACTAAAAAATCGTATAATGATGGCCCCAATGACAACTTGTTCTGGTTTTTATGATGGTTCAGTTACTCAAGATCTAATCGAATATTATCGTGTACGATCTGGTGAAATAGGGACAATTATTGTTGAATGTGGATTTGTTGATAATAACGGATTAGCTTTTCCTGGTGCAATTGGTTTAGATAGTGATGACAAAATTGAAGGATTAGCAAAGATTGCGAAGGCAATCAAAGAAAAAGGCTCCAAAGCAGTGATTCAAGTTTACCATGGAGGGCGAATGGTTGAACCAAAATTAATTGGTGGACAATCGCCTGTGGGAGCAAGTGCAATAGCAGCACCACGCCCTGGTGCAGCAACACCAGTAGCACTAAGCGCTGATGAAGTAGATGAAATGATCGATAAATTTGGTCAAGCAGTGCGACGCGCTATCCAAGCTGGATTTGATGGTGTTGAAATTCATGGTGCAAATACTTATCTTATTCAACAATTCTATTCACCAAATTCAAATCAAAGAGATGATAAATGGGGGGGAAGTCGTGATAATCGTACTCAATTCCCTTTAGCAGTCTTAGATATCACTCATAGTATGGTAAAACAATATGCATCCCCAGAGTTCATTATTGGTTATCGCTTTTCTCCAGAAGAATTAGAAATTCCAGGCATTTGTTTTGATGACACAATGTATTTGCTTGAAAAATTGGCCCTAAAAGGGCTTGATTATGTCCATTTTTCAATGGGAACAACGCTTAGATCATCGATTGTTGATACTCAAGATCCAACTCCATTAATTAAAAAATTTGTTGCGATGCGTTCACCAATTTTATCAAAAATTCCTGTTATAGGTGTTGGTAATGTTGTTAATCAAAGTGATTTGGATAGTGCCATCGACAATGGCTATGATTTAGTTGCGGTTGGTCGAGCTTGCATTGCTTATCCTGATTGGATTAGTCGCATAAAGAAAGGTGAAAAACTAGAGCTATTTATCAATAGTGATAAACGTGAAGATCTGAATATCCCAGAACCTCTATGGCATTTTTCTCTCGTTGAAAGTTTAATTCGTGATGTGAATCTTAATATTAAAAAATTCAAACCGGGAAATTATCAAGAAAAAGTTAATGACGAATCTTGCGAATTCCTTATTAATGTGGAATTAGCTAAAGACTTCATAAAAGACATGGAATTGGTAAATGCTAAAGAGTTTGATAATAACGTTCTAGATAATTTTTCGATCATTAAAAATAGAATTATTGATTCAAATAGCCCTCATGTTGATACCATTTCTGGCGCAACAACTCAATGCGAAGCCTTCAAAAAAGCTGTGACCAAAGCAATAGCCAAATCTAACAAAGAAGCGATTCTTGCGGAAGGTGGTAATCCTAATGACCAATCTTTTGATGTTGTGGTTGTTGGTAGTGGTGGTGCAGGGCTTACTGCTGCGATCCAAGCTCATGATCTTGGTGCAAATGTGGTTATTGTTGAGCAAATGTCTGTAATTGGCGGTAATACCAATAAAGCTTCAGCTGGTATGAATGCGGCAGAAACCAAATTTCAAAAACTCAAAGGTATTACAGATAGTAAAGAACTCTTTTATAACGAAACGATGACAGGCGGAAAAAATAAAAATAACCCTGATTTATTAAATTATTTTGTTGAAAATGCACCAAATGCCATTGATTGGTTAGATGAAAATGGTATTGAATTAAGTAGTATTACAACAACTGGTGGAATGAGTATTGATCGAACTCACCGTCCTGAAAGTGGTGCTGCAGTAGGTGGTTTTTTAATTAGTGGCCTAGTTAAAAACATCAATAAGCGTGGTATTGATGTTATGCTTGATACTGTAGTTACTGAAATTATGACAAAAAATAATAAAGTGGTTGGTGTTAAAGTTTCAGAAGAAGATGGCTCAAATCACGTAATAAAAACAAAAGTAGTTATTATTGCAACTGGTGGGTTTAGTGCCAATACCACAATGGTTGAAAAATATCGACCCGATCTTAAAGGTTTTGTCACCACTAATCACAAAGGTGCTACTGGTTCAGGCATTATGTTATTGGAAAAACTTGGTGCAGGAACCGTTGATATGGGAGAGATTCAAATCCACCCAACGGTTGAACAAACAACATCTTATTTAATATCTGAATCGATTCGAGGTGGAGGCGCAATACTTGTATCACAAAATGGTCAACGATTCGTTAATGAACTTGATACAAGGGATAAAGTTTCAGCTGAGATTATAAAATTACCTGAGCACTATGCTTATATCTTATTTGATCAACAAGTCCGTAATGAAAACAAAGCAGTGGAAGAATATGTTTCAAATGAACTTGTATCACAAGCAAATACCATTGAAGAATTAGCACAAAAATTATCAATTGATACTAATAAATTAACTAAAACAGTAAAGCGTTATAATCAGTTTGCTATTACCAAACAAGACAAGGATTTTGGCCGAACAACAGGTATACGTCATCCAATAGAAAAAGGTCCTTTCTATGCAATAAAGATCGCACCGGGCGTTCACCATACCATGGGGGGAGTGACAATCAACACCCAAACACAAGTCCTAGATGCTAATAAAAATATCATCCAAGGGGTCTTTGCCGCAGGCGAAGTTGTTGGCGGTGTACATGGTGCTAACCGTATTGGTGGCAATGCTGTTGCTGATATCATTATTTTTGGTAGACAAGCGGGTAAAAAAGCTGCTAATTATATTAAAAATTAAATTATTACAACTAGCTGAGCTTGTTTAATATGGTGTGTTCGAGATATGAATATTCTCAAACTTTAATGGGAACAACGGTGTCATTAACGCTTTTAGAGCCAAATGAAGCCGTTGCACACACTGTTTTTCAAATTATTAAAATGCTTGAGGATAAATTGACTGTTAACCGGCTATTTTCAGAAGTTATGTCAATTAATTTAGCTGCGGGTAAACACCCAGTGACAGTGAGTCAACCTATTTTTTCCCTAATTGAACAAGCTCAAAAAGTCAGTCTTTATTTCAATAGTTGCTTTAATTTTGCTATTGGCCCATTAGTTAAGCTTTGGAAGATTGGTTTCCAAGGTTATCAAGTACCATCTGCTGAATTAATAAAACAACAACTATTGTTAATTGATCCTAAAAATGTCGAACTTGATACAAACACACATTCCGTTTTTTTAAAAAAAACTGGAATGGAAATTGATTTAGGTGCAATTGCTAAAGGGTATATTGCTGATATCGTCAAATTGGTTTTACTCGAAAATCAAGTGTATCAAGGTATTATTAACTTAGGTGGAAATGTATTAACTTTAGGTGAGTGTTTAACAGAACAAAGTGGTTATTGGAATATAGGATTAAGAAAACCGTTTTCAATTAGTGATGAGCTGTCTGGCGTTATTAAAGTTAAAAATAAATCAGTTGTCACATCGGGAATTTATGAGCGCTTTTTTATGCAAAAAAATAAACTTTATCATCACATATTTAATCCCAAAACAGGCTATCCGTTGGACAACGAACTTGAAAGTGTGACAATAATTTCAGATTCTTCATTAGAAGGCGATATTTATTCGACTGTTTTTTATGGATGGGGGATTGAGAAAAGTAAGGCGTATTTGCGAAAGAATCAAAATTTATCAGCCATATTTTTGCTAAAAAATAAAACTATAGCATTAATAAATCCTGATAACTTTAGTTTTCAAAAAACCGATACTCAATACACTATAAAAATAGATTAATTATTCAATTTGCAATAAATGCGATTTTAGTTAACGATATAATTTTATTATTTTTTATGAATTTTGTTTCCTATGTAAATGCCCCAAACTTAGTACACAATTAAGCTGCTTGTTTTAGTGTTTTATACTCAATCGGTGTCATGTTATTTAATGCCTCATGCGGTCTTTCGGTGTTATAAATCGTTAGCCATTCTTCGGTTATTCTCCTTGCTTGTCCTGGATTCAAACATGAAGTGCAATTTTAAACACGGTGGAGTGAAGAAAGTAGAAAGGTGATTTATACTAGCACCTTCGCACCACCACAGTTTGGAGATTGCTATGTATTATAATCACTTTTCTAGGAAGGAAAGATACCAAATTTTCGTATTATTACAAGCCGGAAAGAATATAAAAAGAGATAGCCCAGCTACTCAATAGACATCCTTCGACAATAAGTCGAGAGATAAAAAGAAACTCAAAACCTAATCAAGCCTATCAAGCACATGATGCGGTAACCCTAGCTAGGAAAAGGCGAAAAAACAGCGGTAATGGTAAGCCAATAGAGTCTTCGGTATGGCGCCAAGTTGAAAAATCCCTCATGCTTTATTACAGCCCAGAGCAGATTGCTGCACGTATTAAAGAAGGAGACCGCCGTTATAAACGGTCAATTAAACAACGTCCAAGTTATGTAGAAAGCCGGAAAACGCGAGGACATTGGGA
>NZ_LZHJ01000127.1:0-62774 GCF_001690815.1 Gilliamella sp. GillExp13
CAATCAACGTACCGCCTCCGAAACGAGAGATATGATAATAAAATTGCTAACGCCGTTTAAAAAAATGGTTAAAAGCATCACCTTTGATAATGGAACCGAATTTAATTATCATTATGCTATTGAGCATTATTTAAACACCACCGTGTACTTTGCGGAGCCTTATAAAAGCTGGCAAAGAGGCACAAATGAAAACACCAATGGCTTAATACGTCAGTTTATACCTAAGTCAGCGGCCATTTCATTAGTTGACGACGAACAGATAAAGAAAATACAATATCTATTGAACACACGCCCAAGAAAACGGCATAAGTTTAAAAGCCCTGCCTCCTTTTATTCGAAGGAGTTAAGAAAAATTGCACTTCATGGTGTAATCTAGGCTATTAAATATACAAAATTTAGGATAGGTCTGGTGGCCTATCCAGTCTTTTCCTACAACTAATTAAAAACGCGATTAATAAGCTTATTAACAACTCCACCAACAATAACCGAGGTTACAAAACTAGCTAATACTCGTCCTTCTGTTTTTATTGATTTAAGATCTTCATCTTCTTCACACGCTTTTGCTATTTTATCTTGCGCAGTATATACTGCTGCTGTTGTTAAAAGAAGCCCAGAACCCACACTAATTAATTTAAAAATTGACATGTATAACTCCTTATTGTTTTATAGCTAAATATATAAGCACAACTTTAATTAGAAAAATAAAAAACTTTTGTTAAAGATTTTTTTCCATCATTTTTTTAAGATCTATATTATTTTTTAATATATGATTCGTTATTTTTGCATCATTGTATTTTTTTCGTAAGGTTGCTATATATAAACAAGCTGGAATTGTTACACGATAAGCTGGTCCTGTAATATTAAATAGTAGCCATAAATGGTTTATTGCCAAACAAATAGATAATACTAATTCCTGATATCGCCTCGGATAAGGTCTTGGTAACATTACTGTCATTATATTTCCTGATTTAAAACCAAAATTGTTTAAAATGCTAAATATTAAATAATTTGAAATTAAAGAAGACGAAGTCATAAAATTTTGAATCCCCATCATTACCGTGGATGGTGTAACTTTAGAATTAACATTACCCAATTCTGCTGCTATCTTTTTAAGGTCTTTTTGACTTATATTTTCTAATGATTGCTTGAGAAGTGAATTTAATAAAGCATCTTCAATTTTCTCAATAAAAAAAGATGATGGTTCATTCAATATTGTGTTAGTTTTATTGCATACATCTATTAATATTTCACGATAACATACCCCTTTACCTTGCCTTAATAGATTCATTCCTGAATTTGCACCAAATGTTTGAAGCTCTGCAGCTATAGATTTCCAATATAATTGATGGTTAGGATAATGTCGTTTATAACTTGCATCACTCGTTAATGTTTCGGTAAACCGAAGGGTATTATCCTTAGGATCAACAGTCAATATAGAAACCAATAATTCTAAATCTTCATTAGTACATTGTTTTAAAAAAACTAAGTCTGAATCATCTCTATAAATAGCCATTTATGCTCCCCTTATTAATTATTAATTATTTATGATTACAACACTATAGCAATCAGAATTTCCTTCATAAGGAATTTAAGGTGTTTTCGTTCTAATTTTTTATTACTGGTTCATTTGTTATTTTGAATTCAAAATTTTGCATGCAATAGTGTTTATCTCGATAAACTCAGCCCAACTATATTTATTTTTATAATTGAGCTGATATTGTTTATCTACACGGCAGATATCTGGCCTTGTTTCATAAATGGTACATAATTTTGTTTGATGGTCATAATAGCGACATACCCCATTACCACTATCAAGAAATAACGTTTCTTGCGAGTAATTAACATTGCAACAACAAGCTCCACATTGATAACAAGAAAACGAGGGGGAATTACTCATAATGATTTTAACCATGAATTTACTGACTCAAGATTACCGGCTTCAAATGGTAATTTAATTCCTCGGCGAGTTACTTCTTCTTTTAACAGAAAGCTGCGTTCTAGTTCATTATTGGTCGTAGTAAGATGCAATGTAAACGACGCTAATTGTTGTGTATCCATATTGAACTCTAGCCTTGCTAACTCTTTTAAGTAATTATCTAACTCCGTATTTACAGCTTTAAAAAAATCGAGAGTTCTTTCGTATTTATCTTTAAATTTATCCAAAAAAGCCCAAATTTTTTGAGGAAGAGTCCCTTTATCTAGATAGTGATTAAATGCTAATGTTAAAATACCAGTCGCTAGTGCACTACAAAATGCAGATAATTCGGTACCGAATGGAAAAGCAAATAATTGCGAACAGATACTATAAATAGCAGTACCACAAACAACTGAAATTCCAGCGCTAATAATTTTACTTACTTCTTTAACTAATTGACCTAAAGGTAATGAATTAGGGTTGCAAAAGATTAATTTTATAGCTGCCGTAATATGCCCCCACATTTCCCGAATCATTTTTCCAAGCATTTTTTGCGTAGTGAAAAATATATTAGTAACAGTAGTGGTTACACTCGATAATGCACCACTAACAGCACCATCTTTGAAAGAATTAAAAAAATCTTTAAATTTTAGTTTTATTCGTTCCCATATGGCATTAAATACATTGTTAACATCATTTAAGAAATTTTTTATAGAAAAGTTATATTTATTATTTGCATAAATAGAAGGAAATTGATCGCGTAGTTCAAACCATGCCTCAGCAAGAATAAGCCCTAGCATCTGTCTTGTTCCCATTTTAAAACCAGAAAGGGCTGATTGATAAGCGACATCTTTAGCAAACTTACTGCTAGTATAATAGGCTATATTGACAGTTCTCTCGTATTTAGCCCGTGCTTTTTTGTCTATTTCAAGCATCTTATTGAAATTTGCTTTTTCTTTATTTTCTAACTTTTCTAATGACTTTTTTTCTTGATCTGTTAACGATTTTTTCTGTTTTAATATAGCTATTTCTTGACGAGTTTGAGTGAGTTCATTTTGAAGTTTGTTTACAAAGTCAGACATTGAACTTGCTTTCTTAGACTTATTTAATGTTTCATTAGTGAAATATAAATTGCTACTGTCATTAGCAAGGTCAGTTCCTGATAATTCAGCTAATATTCGACCTTGATCGTGATGTATTTCATTTGCTGCAATAACGTGATCTAAATTTTTTTTATCATTTTGAGCAAATATTTCCCCTGTGTAAGCATCTGTTAAGGTATTTGCTTGATGAGCGATTTTTCCTTGTCGATTTGTCTCAATATAATTGGCATGAGAATGATACTCATGTGAATCATATTTTGGATTTTGTTCCTTTCTTATTCTTTCTCTATCAGTTGCGTAAATGTTTTGTCGTGCATTATGAACGGTATCAACATCTCCACCTACATTATCTTTAAATAATAAAAAATCTAATCCAAATGAAGTCACCAAAGATTTGACAACGGTATTATGTAACTCTTCGCCCCAATCCATTTCCTGTTTCATCATTATTTTTAGTCCTCGTTAATATAATCAACAAAACAAAAGCCAAGTTCCCTTGGCCTTTTATCATTACACTCCCAGAATAAAATCTTTGTATTCTTTTTCTTTATTAATTAATACATTATCTAATTCTTCTTGATTAAGAACATTGAGTTCATCACTATCTTTTTCGACTTCAACAATACCATCTTCAGATACTTTTTTAATTTTAAAAAGTGGGGTTGTAATAATATCGGTCATAATAGCTGCCAATAAATAACCGTTATTAATAATTCTTAAACTCTTTTCCGAATTATCGCTAATATCTTCTCCCCAACCCAGAACCACTATCTTTTGATGCAATTCTTTTAATGCAGAAAAGTATTCATTAAAGGTCTGATTAATTTTTTCTAATGATGTGTAAATTTTATCTGCATAGTTATTTATATTAGATAAATGTTTATCAATTAAATCCATTCTTGTTATTGCTTTGTCAACTTCATATCTTGTTTCTTTTGCCTTTTCTAGGGCTTTTTCAGCATAGCTATCATAAGCAAAACCACCAATAGCAATCATTGGTGCAATTGCAGCAGCGCCTAGAACCATTGCACCGCCAGCCATTCCCCAACCACCTGCAGCAAGAGATCCCCCTCCGATAGCGGCCATAGTGGCATTATATGCAGCTACACCGGATAAAGCGGCAATAGGTGTTCCTGTTGAAGCGGCGGCAAAAGCCATCACTCCACTATACACAGCAAAACTTGCAGCAGCCCCTGCTGCACCAGATGCTACAGCCGTACCTAAAAACTCCACTGTAGAAAATGAATACTTTTCAATTTTATCTATCTCACATTTAGGAATAGATAATGTGAGATCTTTATTGTCTTTTTGTTTCAACTGTTTTAATAATTCGTCAGAAATTTTCTTAAATTCACCAAATGATTTACCAATATTAAGTTCTAATGAACCTAACCGATCTAATTTCTGAGCTGAAACTTTATTTAATGCCTCAATTTCATTTTCTCGTTTGTCATATCGACTTTTGGATCCTTCTATAATTTCATCGGCCTCAGATTTTTTTTGATAACCATCGTATGCTTTTTTGCCACCAACTGCAGCAGCGACTGCAGCTGCACCTGCAAGAATAATAGGTAATGCCATTGTTATTTCCTCGTTAAATTTATGTTAATTAAAATATATTATGTTTGTGTTACAACAAACTTAAGATGTGATCATTTTTGCTTGCTCTCCAAACCCTCTAACCCAAGCGTTTAACTCACGTTCACTAGATGTGGTGATAGTAAGAATAATTTCACCATTTTCGATCTCTTCGATTTTTTGTTCGTCGGACCAAATTCTTTCTTTAATATAACCAGCTGCTGATTTGGCAAATTGAATTGAAAAAGTACGAGGTTCATGTTCAGGTAAACCAAACATTGTTTTATTTTCAATTGGATCAGCTATTGATATAGAGGCTTTTTGATTAATAAAATCTAACTTTTGTATTCGGTGAATTGCCAAACAAGTACTGTGTTTTAATTCTGTCGCAACGTTATTTGAAATTGCGCCATAAACGTATAAGGCATGATTCATTGCAATTAATTTTCGCGGAACAAAATAGTGGTTTTTTCCTTGTTGATTACCGTTAGCAATGTAATGAATATGACAAAAAGTCTTATTTTCAATACATTTTAATAGGTCCTCAATAATGTTAACTTTCTCTGAATAATCAATTTTCCCTTTAGTAAAAAAAGCAATAGGTGTACTTGTTGCAAAGTGTTCTCTTGTATCTAACTCTAATAACAACATAGAAAGATGCAATAATGTTTGATCAATACGTTCACCAATCTCGGGGGGAATAAAGGGTTTAGACAATTCGCGGCACAAACTTAGATATCGTAATTCCTGATAATTTAAACCTAGTGTATTTTTATGATTAATCTGCAGACTATACCAACGACGATTTTTTTCCTTGCCAGAGCAGAAACATTCAGGGAAAGATAACTCGATCTGTTCAGCTAGTCGTATTACTGTTTGAGCAGAACAGTTTAGCATTTCAGCTAAATCCGATTGATAATGCGGTTTATTACCTGATAGCAAAATGTGATACATTTTCAACAGTTTTTGTCCTGCACTAACATTTGAATCTTTCTTCCTACCCATCATCTATTTACCTATTGTAACCTTTTCCCTAATTAGAAATATTGCTTTATTTTTAATCAATTATTTTACAGAATAATATAGCTTTTCTTAACTTAAAGTATTAACTGAATTTACAAATTAAACTTTATGCTTGATCTGAATAAAAATCCGATAACATTTACATTAATAATGTTATATTCTGATTACGCATTAAATTATCAGATTGTTTTTCCTATCTACGGAAAAAGAAATAAAAAAAATAATTTTTTTATTTAATTATTGATGAATAAGAGAAAATTGTCATATCGGAATTTTCGATCAATTGATGATCATTGATCGTTTATTTCGATCAATATTACTCAATTCTATCTTTTTTGTGCTTATTTTGATGTAATTTCAGTAGAGATTAGTTAGCTAGTTTATTAAATATAGCTGGACTCAGTTTTGATAAGACTTTAGACATAAAAAAACCAGCTTTAAGCTGGTGTTCTTTGTGAACTTGGTGCCAGTGGTCGGACTCGAACCGACACGCTTTTAAGGGCGGCGGATTTTGAATCCGCTGCGTCTACCAATTTCGCCACACTGGCATTAAACGTGTAAATAAGTAAACGTTAGCATTATACTAAGCTTTACAATATCTGCAACAGGTATTATCGTAAAGCGTTTTGGTTGCCTAAAAAATCAACTACCACCTGCGTTTCCAGGCAGGTAATTTTTTAAGGATTATATAAGCAGTTTGTTTAGCTACTGCATTATCAACATTGTGATTTTGAGCATATTGTAATGTAACTTCATGCCATTTTTCATCAAATGTTTTCATTGTGCCATCTTTATGAGCACAATGTTTACAATAGTTTTTAGACATATCGAGCAATGGATAATCAGCAATAGCAGTCATTGGCATGCCACATGCAATACACATTTTCATATTTTAAATTCCAATAATATTAAAAAAGGTGACTAAATAATTGCCATCTTTATATGTATAAAAATCCTACTCTGAGTTAAACAAGATTACAATATATATTAAAAATAGATAAATAGATTTAGAAATTAAGATCGAATTGAGGTGTTACTGGATTTAAGTCTTGTTGTTGTTGCTGTCTTGATAATAGATAACGGCGTTTTAATGCCCGTTGTTTACATAAACGCAAAACTTTTTGCTTTTGGCTATCACTCAAGGTTAACCAACTAAATCTTTCTTCTCTTGAGCGATAACAAGCAATACAATAGCCTTGTTTATCAGTTACACAAACTCGTTTACACGGGCTTGGAATATCAAAAAATTCAATCTGATCCAATTTATTCCTCGTTTCCTAAGCAAAACGACATATTGACTAATGTTCTTTTAATCCTAACCCTTTACTTAATACTTTAAAACAGTTATCACAATCATGTGTAGCTGCATGAAGTAATGTTTGAGTCGGTGCGTGGATTAATTTATTGGTTAAGCGATGCGAAAACTCAGCAAAAACATCGTCAATGTTAGCGCCCTGCCTGATGGCATTTAAGGCTTTTATTTGTAACTCACGTTTGATACTTTCTGCATTACTACGATACTGCTTAACATAAGCAACTGCATGTCTAGTCTTAAGCCAATCAATGAAAAGTTCAGCTTGTTCTTGAATAAGATATTGCGCTTCTTTAGCGGCAATAGCTCTTTGTTCTAAATTACTTTCAATCGTTTTTTGTAAGTCATCAATAGTATAAAGATGCACATTATTGAGTTGACTAACCTCTTCCTCGACATCGCGAGGAACAGCTAAATCAATAAACAGCATTTTACGATGATTTCTAGCTCGTAAAGTGCGCTCAACCATGCCTTTACCTATAATAGGTAAAGGACTCGCTGTTGAGCTGATCACAATATCAACATCTTTAAGTCGATTAGCGATATCAGGTAATGAAATGATTTCTGCATCAATATCAACCGCAAGTTTTAATGCCTTTTCACGGGTTCGATTGGCAATAATAACTTGATTAAATCCATGCGGTTTTAAGTAACGTGAAATAAGCTCTATTGTTTCACCTGCGCCAACAAGCATAATATTTAAATTAGAGGTATCACTAAAAAGATGGCGAGCAACTAAACAAGCAGCATAAGCGACAGATGCTGTATTAGTGCCAATATTGGTTTCACTACGGACAATTTTCGCTACATGAAATACTTTTTGAAATAGTTTTTTTAATTGAACAGATAAGCAATTTTGTTCTTGAGCAAAACTATATGCTTGCTTAACTTGCCCTAGAATTTGTGGCTCACCAATGATCATAGAATCTAAACCACTTGCTACCGACATCAAATGTTCAACAGCTTGTTGACCGTCATACCAATAAAATGAATCTTGGTATAGATCAACATCAAGATGATGAAATTGTCCTAACCAACTTTCTACAGATTGTTTTAATCTTAGATAGTCAGTTTGATGCTCATAACTAAGATAAATTTCTGTTCTATTGCAGGTAGACAAAATAACACACCCATCAACTAAAGGATGTTGGTATAAGCTGTATAGTGCTTTATCGACAATCTCATTAGGAAAAGCAAGCCTTTCCCTTAAAGCAACTGGCGCTGTTTTATGATTAACACCAAAAATTGTAATAGACATTGCATCGCTTCTTTTTTGAAGGTTATTAGATATATTATTTTATTAACAGTTCTTAAACGTCTATATTATACATAAAAAATAGTAAAGGTTCTTTTTCTTATTCAGTAAATTATCAGTTATAATACTGCACTTATTGACACAAACACTAACAACTAAGAGTTATTTTATGTCTAAAATCAAATATATATTTGTTTTCATATTACCTTTACTTATCACCGCTTGCCAAATAACAAAATCTCAAAACAACACTTCGATTGAACAGCAGTGGCAAATCCGCCAACAAAATCTAAAACAAATAAACACATTCCAAGTTAAAGGTAGTATAGCTTACATAAGTGATAAATCTCGTAATTATGGACGATTTTTAATAGCTCAACAATCAACTGATAACTACCAAGTTAAATTAACCTCCCCCATTGGTAGCAATATTTTAACATTAAACGCCGAACCTAATTATGCTCAACTGGTTGATAAAGACGGTAGAAATTACCAAGATACCAATGTTGAAAATCTTATGAAAAAGATATCCAATGTAAATATTCCACTTAATTCTTTGCATAATTGGTTAAAAGGATTTTCAGACAACATCAATACTGACAAGTTAGATAGTTCAGGAAGATTACTTTCAACTGTCTTTATACAAAATAACAATATATGGACATTAAAAATTCCAAGTTACTCTACTTATACTTATCAAAACAAAAAGATAGATTTACCTGCAACTATAGAGCTTACGCATGATGACGAAGTTGTTCGCTTAAAAATTAGTGACTGGATTTTACGATAAAGGATAATAGTTATGAAACAGTGGTTATCACCTGCTAAATTAAATTTATTCCTTTATATCACTGGACGCCGTTCTGACAATTATCATAATTTGCAAACGTTATTTCAATTTATTGATTATTGCGACATCCTAATCTTTAATGTTCGTCAAGATAATAAAATTAACTTATTAACCGATTTTACAAATGTACCCGTTAATAAAAACTTAATTGTTGTTGCTGCTGAACAATTGAAATCCTATACCAACCGTAATGATTTAGGTGTAGATATTACAATTGATAAAAAAATTCCTATGGGTGGTGGATTAGGAGGAGCCTCATCTAATGCTGCAACAGTATTAGTAGCACTTAATCAGCTATGGCAACTTAATTTATCAACCGAAATACTAATGGATATAGGACGAAAAATTGGTGCCGATGTCCCTATTTTTATTTATGGTCATGCGGCTTTTGCCGAAGGAATTGGCGATCAATTTCACCCTGTAGATATTCCTGAATATTGGTATTTAGTCACTTGCCCTAATATTGAAATATCAACAGTCGAAATTTTTAATGATCCTGAGCTAACTCGCAATACGCCAGCTCAAAGCATTACTAATTTACTTTCATTGAAGTTTAACGAATTAAAAAATGATTGTGAGGAAGTAGTTAGGAAACGTTATCCAACAATAGATAAAATAATTACTTACCTTTCCCAATATGGTACAACTCGATTAACAGGAACTGGTGCATGTGTTTTTACCCAATGTGAATCAAAGCAACAAGCATTAGCCATTCAAGGCAAACTTAATGCAGCACTATCAGTTAATAGTTTTGTCGCAAAATCGTTAAACACCTCTCCTTTATTCACAAATTAAACAAAAACCTTAATCAACAATCATTAAATGGTTAAGGTTTTATTACGTCAATATTTATATATTAAATATAACCACATTTTGACAAAGATAGAATGTGGTAATCACCAATTATATTTATAAACCATAAAAACAGTAAAATAAAAATAGTTGTCGATTTTTCGGTTGCGATGCTTACTGTTTATTTAATATGCTAACCAGATTACAAAACTCAGTTATCAATTAACTAAAATTAAGATTTTAAAAATTATGCTTATTACCAATTTAGACAAAAGAAAACAATATTATCAGGCTTTACTTGCAAAAGACCAAGGCTATATTGGGATATTCTATGCTGGAGTTAAAACAACTTCGGTATTTTGTATTGCAACTTGTCGGGCAAAGAAACCAAAATATGAAAATGTAGAATTTTTTAGCACTTTCAAAGAAGCTCTTGATGCTGGATATCGTCCTTGTAAAATTTGCAAACCAACTGAAAATTCTAACGCAGCACCATCAGAAGTCATTAAAGCTATCGCATTAATTACCCAAAATCCTAAAACAAAAATATCCGATATGATATTAAAAGAGCATCAAATAAGCCCCGAAACGATCAGACGCTGGTTCAAAAAAAATTATGGTATTACCTTCCAAACCTATCAAAGGATGTATCGAATAAATAATGCCTTTCAAGAGCTTAAAATTGGTAAAAATGTCATTAATACCGCTTATGATACAGATATGAGTCATTAAGTGGTTTTGGATACACTTACAAAAAAATAATGAAAAATGCCCATCTCAAAATACTAATAACGAAATTATTTTGGTTAATCGCCTAACTACACCATTGGGACCAATGTTTATTTGCGCCACTAATCAAGGTATTTGCCTATTAGAATTCGTGGATCATCGAATGTTAGAAACAGAATTTAAACAATTACAAACACAACTTAATACAAAAATTATTTTTGGAGAAAATAGCCATATTGTTCAAGCTAAAAATGAAATTGATGAATATTTTCAAAGAATAAGAAAATATTTTGCAGTTAAATTACATACTCCTGGAACAGATTTTCAGCGAACTGTTTGGGACAGTTTAAAACAAATCCCTTATGGAAAACTAACTACCTATAAAGAGCAAGCAGAAAACATCAATAATCCACATGCTATCCGCTCAGTTGCAAGCGCAAATGGATTTAATCGAATTGCAATTATCATACCTTGCCACCGAGTCATTGGCTCAAATGGTGAATTAATGGGATATGGCGGAGGGCTAGAAAGGAAACGATGGTTAATTGAACATGAAAAAAGACATTCTTAATTGTTCCATTATAATTGCTGTGCTAAATACAGTAATGGCAGTTTTATTACTTAAATTATAAGTATTGCTAGGTTTCAGCATGATATTACGGTTTCTTTGTTGCAACTAAAAAGTTTGCAGGTATATAATGTAAGATTAGCAACTCTTATAGAAGAACTTAGAGAGCATTTAGATGAATCAGTTACAAGAAAAACTTGCATTAATTAAAAACAGCATTCTTACTATTCCCAACTATCCAAAAGAAGGGGTTTTGTTTCGTGACATCACAAGTTTACTTGCTGATCCTGCTGCATTTAAAACCACTGTTGAATTATTAATTGATCATTATCGTGATAAAAAAATTGATAAAGTAGTAGGCACAGAAGCTCGAGGCTTTATTTTTGCTGCTCCAATTGCATTAGCATTAAATATTGGTTTTGTACCAGTAAGAAAGCCCAATAAGTTACCGCGCCACGTATTTAAAGAAGAATATCAGCTTGAGTACGGTACAGATACGTTAGAAATTCATACTGATGCCATTAAACCAGGCGAACGAGTATTAATTATTGATGATTTACTTGCTACAGGTGGAACAATTGCTGCAACAGCGAATTTAATTCGTAAAGCTGGTGGCATTGCCGAAAACGCCGCATTTGTAATCAACTTACCAGATTTAGGTGGCAAAACAAAGTTAACGGATATGGGAATTGATTGCTTTACTTTAGTTAATTTTGAGGGCGAATAATTACTATTAAGGGCACAATTAGTGCCTTTTTTTATTTTGAATACTTTTATCTCTTTTCCTTTCTAAAATAAAATAAGTTAGTCATTTTCATTGCATAAAAAATAGATATGTACCACCACTCTATCTAAATTCAGCTAAATAAATCAAGATAAAAAACCAACAAAACCTCAAAAAACGAATAAAAATACACTTTACATCTTGATAAAGCCATAAATGTGAATTATTATTCATAAATAAAGCATAATTATTAAAACAAAAGGAAATAGATAGAATGAAAAAATTTAACCATATTATTGCAAGAACACCCGCCAAATCTTTAATTAACGGATTAACGTCAGCTAACTTGGGTAAACCTGATTATCAAAAGGCCTTAGATCAGCATAACTATTACATTCGAGCACTACAGCAGTGCGATGTTGATATCTCTATTTTACCACCCGACGAACGTTTTCCTGATTCAGTCTTTGTTGAAGATACCGTTCTTTGTACACCGCATTGTGCCATTATAACAAGACCTGGAGCTGAAAGCCGTAGGGAAGAAACTGAAATCATTGCCGATACCATTGAAAGATTTTATCCAAATAAAGTAGAAAGGATTACCGCACCAGGTACCGTTGAAGCTGGCGATATAATGATGGTTGAAAACCACTACTATATTGGCTTATCTGCTCGAACCAACCAAGCTGGTGCTAACCAAATGATAGCTATTTTAGAGAAGTACGGATTAACTGGTTCGGTAGTTAAGCTTGAAAAAGTATTACATCTAAAAACAGGTTTAGCTTATTTAGAAAACAACAACCTATTAGCAGCAGGCGAATTTATAACTAAACCTGAGTTTCAACGCTTTAATATTATCGAAATTCCCGAACAAGAAAGTTATGCTGCCAACTGTATTTGGGTTAATGATCACGTAATAATGCCGATGGGCTATCCAACAACAAAAGCAAAAATAGAAAAACTTGGCTACCAAGTTATTGAAGTTGATACATCGGAATACCAAAAGATTGATGGTGGCGTAAGTTGCATGTCACTAAGATTTTAATCGATCTATATTAAATATTAACCTTACTAAACCACATAATAAGACAACAACATGAATACATCGGTAAGAAAAAAGCTAGGCATCCTGCCACTCACACTGTTAGTGGTTGGCAGTATTGTAGGCAGCGGTATTTTTAGCCTACCACAAAACATGGCCGAAAGTTCGGGCTCTGGCGCTATTTTAATTGCATGGATAATAACCCTATTTGGCATGTTAATGCTAACACGGATATTTCAGTATTTATCGATTCGATTTTACAAAATCAATGATGGATTATATGGTTATGTGCGTGAAGGTTTTGGCGATTATATCGGCTTTAATGCCGCGTGGGGCTACTGGATATCAGCATGGATGTCGTGCACCAGCTACCTAGTGATTTTATTTAGTGCATTAGGATCTTTTGATTGCTTGAGCTTCTTTGGTCATGGTACCACATTACCTGCCGTTATTACGGCTATCATATTTTTATGGATAGTGCACTATTTTGTATTAAAAGGAATATATCGTGCTTTTTTATTAAATTGCCTAGTAACATTAGCGAAAATCGTGCCTATTGGTTTATTTATTGTTTGTGTTAGCCTTGCCTTTAAAATATCGACATTTAAGATAGATTTTTGGGGAACACCGCAATTAGGCTCAATTATCGAGCAAGTAAAAAACACCATGCTCTATACCGTTTGGGTCTACTTAGGGATTGAAAGCGCAACTGTGTATGCTGCTAGAGCCAAAAACATCATCAGCATTAGCCGAGCTACCTTTTTTGGCTTTGCTATTACCAGCTTATTACTTGTTTGCGTATCTGTGTTATCGCTTGGTATTGTGCCACAACAAGAACTTGCTCAAATGAAAAACCCTTCCATGGCACTTGTTATTGAACATGTAGTAGGCAGCTGGGGAGCAACATTAATTAATATTGGTTTAATTGTGTCAGTCAGTGGTGGATTACTATCATGGTTAATGCTAGCGGCCGAAATGCTATTTTTAGCTGGCCAAGGCACACAACACACAGTACCAAGTTGTTTTGGAAAACTCAACAAAGCAGGCACGCCATCCAACGCATTATGGTTAACAACATGTTTAATAACCGTATTAATTATCCTTGCCCACTACTATCAATCTGGCTACAACACATTAATCCAATTATCAACCTCAATGGTGCTTATTCCCTATTTACTGGCGGCTCTCTTTGTTTTTAAATTAGCCGTTCAACAAGGTAAAGCCTACTTAATTATGATTGGCGCTTTAGGATCGCTTTATGGCATATGGTTGATTTATGCTGGTGGCACAGTTTATTTATTACTGTCGATGATACTATATAGTATGGGACTCTGTTTTTACCTTTATGCCAGAAAGGAACGATCTTTGCCAGCATTTAGTTACTTGCATGACAAAGCGTACGCTATTGCAATCATCCTATTAGCTATCATCGCTATTTTACACTTCTACATAACACCAAATTAATTAGTTAGGCGTTATTTTCGAAATAGATAAAAGTCAGCTAATAGCTTTCTGAACTCTTGAGAATAACGCCCATCACCATCTCGCATACACAATTGCTGCTCATCAATTTTATTAGCCTGGATAAATGAAAAAGCCAATAATGATAACGAAAAGTCTTTATCTGCACTATATCTAACATTCATCAGTTGGAATAAATATAACTGATTAGATTCACATAATAACCTAAACTGATTGGATAAATGATAAGGTAAAACTAAACAAAATTGCCCTTTCGGTTTTAGTAAGCGCTTAACTGTGTCAATAAGCTGTTGAAAGTTCAAACATTCGGTATAACGTGCCAACTGTCTTTGGGAATTGCGACAATCAACGGCAGATGCAAAATAAGGGGGATTAGTCACAATCAAATCATAGCCCACCGCATAACTTAGCTGAAATTGATTAATATCGGTATTAATCGCATTAATCGAAGTAAACCCAGCTTGTTCGCTATTTTGCTGACATTGTGATACCGCCTGCATATCAATATCGATGGCATCAATTTGGCTGTTATCATGTTCTAACCGCTGAGCTAACATTAACGCAATTACACCACAACCACAGCCAATATCGAGTACCTTTTGCGGAGCCGAATCAATCGGAACCCAAGCCCCTAACAAACAACTATCGGTTGTTACCTTCATTGGACTTTTATCGTGCGCCACAAAAAAACGCTTAAAAGTAAAGCCACCTTTTTTTAACGGTAATGAATTATTCTGCATAAATAAACTTCTTAAACAAAGGCTTGTTAGATGCTATCGCATCAGCCCAGCGAGTCGGTTCTGGCAAACGATAGCCCCGCAAGCATAAATTAACCCATTTTAAAGCACTATCTTGACTTACTCGGTGACCTGTTGAAATAAATAAAGGATTGCAATTATTTTTACTACATAAAACCCAACCAATCTGTTCTTGCTTGTCTTGTAAAGGTGTTACATTACCTGCTTGCTTAGGTAATATTTCGTATTGACCGCAAAGCCTTTTTTTAGCAACACCAATTGTTGGCATATCTAACAACAAACCTAAATGGCTTGCAATACCTAAACGCCGAGGATGAGCAACACCTTGCCCATCAACGAACAACAAATCTGGCTTCTGTGTTACCTGCTGCCAAGCGGCAAGTAGCGCAGGGTATTCCCGAAAAGACAAATAACCAGGAATATAAGGAAACCCTGTCTCAACCCGAGCAATATGATACTCAACAACCTCGAAAGTTGGATAGCGCAAAATAACGATTGCTGCTCGAGTAATCTTGCCATTATCTTCAAAACCGACATCAGTACCACCAACGTAATTTATTGACGGATTAAAGTCATCATCGCATTTAACCTGCATGGCTAACGCCTGCTGTGTTTGCATTAATTGTTCTAAATTGATAGACATTTTTATTCTGTTCAGTATCATTATTCCAATAGATTGATTTTATCAGAATTAGCATGCCATATACATTAGCAAATCCTACCGAGTTAACAGAAGAAATCAAAAAAAGTCGTTTTATTGTCAATGCAGCGCCAGTCACATCAGCTGAACAAGCCACCGACTTTATTAATCAAATAAGCGATCTCAACGCCACCCACAACTGCTGGGCATGGAAGATTGGACAACAATACCGATTTAATGACGATGGCGAGCCCACTAGTACAGCAGGTCGCCCTATTCTTTCAGCCATTGAAGGACAAGATTGTGACCAAGTGGTTGTAGTAGTGACTCGTTACTTTGGTGGCATAAAATTAGGTACTGGAGGATTAATTCGTGCCTATGGCGGTTCGGCTAGCCACTGCTTACAACAAGCTGAGCTAATTGAACTCATTGCCCGCATAACGCTACAATTTCACTGTTATTATAACGAATGGCCAATTATCGAAAATCGTCTAAAGGAACTTGATTCCATTGTTGAAAATCAAGAGTTTGATGCTGAAGGTGTAAAAGTAAACGTCGCTATCACAAAAGACAAATTGCAACTTCTACAAAAAAACATTAGCGACATCACTCGTGGGCGAGTTATTATTGAATTATAAAAAACTTTCCGATTAAGTATTGATTTTGTTGAAGTTTTTTATGCAACAGTGACCACCTACACGGCGGTAAACTTAAAGAGCACATTCACCCTGAACATAAATATTTCTAAACCGCCTACACGGCAGTAAACCAGAAGCCAATATACTATAACTCCATTTAGCAAAAGGCAAAAAGGATTTTTCTGTCAAAAATCCTTTTTTACAAGACATTATTAACCTTTTGTTTTTATTGATTTTAATTTATTTAAAAAAAAAGAGTTAGCTAAATTTTATATTTTGAAGCAATTTTTAAATTGTATTTTCAAAAAATACATCTAGTGAATTGATTTTATTTTAAATGTGAAATATTACTATACATTATTTTTCTCACTATAAAAATATGCTTTATTGCCAATAAACAATAATAAAATTACAATAATTTCACTTTAAACCACTTAAAGCAAAAAACATGATTACTTACCACGATGCTACATTAGAAGATTTACCATTTATTGTTGATGTTTATAATTCAACAATTGCTGGTGGCCAAGTTACTGCCGATACAGTGCCTGTTTCTGTTGAAAGTCGATTGGAATGGTTTTACCAGCATAACCCTAACAATCGTCCACTTTGGTTAATTAAATATCAAGATAAACCTTGTGGTTGGATTAGTTTATCTTCGTTTTATGGTCGTCCCGCTTTTTATAAAACCGTTGAGATTAGCTTATATCTTCATCAAGATTTTCGTGGCAAAAAAATTGGTCAATTTATGGTGGATAAAATCGAACAATTTGCTAAACAAGCTGGAATTGAGACAATTTTTAGCTATGTGTTTCGACATAACTTACCTAGTGTTAATTTATTTAAAAAAATGCAGTATCAACAATGGGGACTTCTTCCAAAAATTGCTGAATTAGATAATGTTCAGCGTGATTTAGTTATATTAGGTAAACGGTTAAATTAACTGACTTCTATCAATAAAATTTACCTATTCAAAAGGATTTTTTAATGAGCACCTTTAATGATATTAAATATTACGCCAGTCAATCTAAAGTCACAACAACGCTGGTAGTAATCAATATTCTGTGTTTTTTTGCATTTCGGCTAGTTGATAGCCGTGGGTTTTCGCCATTATATGAAAATCATTTTTTGATTGATTGGGGAGCCGATGTTGCGGAGTTAACTTTTTCTGGCCAATATTGGCGCATGTTTACTAATTTATTTATGCATGTCAGTTTTACTCATTTAGCTATGAATATGCTGGCATTATGGAGCATTGGTCCTATTTTAGAACAGCGCATTCCTTGCCTTGCTTTTGTTGGCATTTACTTTTTTTCAGGGCTAGTAGGAAGCTTATCAAGCGATATTGCCACCATCAATCAAAATGTGATTAGCTGTGGTGCCTCGGGTGCTATTTTGGGTATTATTACCGCATTGTTGGCTTATTGTTTGGTGTTTAAAACCAATATACAAGAAATGCCAGTCAAAGCAATGTTGGTGAGTTTAGTATTAACTGCTGGGTTAGGGTTATTGCCATCTATCGATAATATGGCGCATATCGGTGGTGCTTGCGCTGGTTTTGTGCTTGGTGGGGCTGTTTCGTTATGTATTAAAATGTTCAAATACCCAAGTAAGTTAACTCTACTTATTATTGGTCTTGTATTTATTGTGACTGCATTGGGGATCTATGTGCAATATATGCACTATGCTTTGCCTAGTGGTTATTATGTCTATTATTAATAATAAAAAGGCGCTGATTATCATTAAACAGCGCCTTATTTATGCAAAAGCTATTTAAAAGCTATTTAAAATCCGTGCAGGCTCAATCTTACACGCACGTTTAGCTGGATAATAGCTAGCAATTAAGCTAAGTAACATGGCGGTTATAAACACTATCACCACATCAAACAGATGAATTTCGGATGGTAAAAAATCAATAAAATAGATATTGCTATTTAAGATTTTATGCCCCATTAATGACTCAATAAAGCCCATGATGTTAGAAAGTTGCCATGACAGTATTACGCCTAAAATAACTCCAATTAGACTGCCAATTAACCCTGAAATCACTCCATACCATATAAAAATATGTTTGATTAAACGATTAGTTGCGCCTAGGGTCTTTAATATGGCAATATCACGCTGTTTATCTTTTACGGCAATGACTAAAGTGGATACAATATTAAAACAGGCCACGCCAATCACTACAATCATGGCCAGATACATGATTTGCCTAATCATTTGAATATCACGATACATAAAGCCAAACGTCTGTTCCCAACTATTAAATAACAGATCTTCGTCAAGCCCTAATGCTGCTTGACCAATAAGGTTATTGGATTGATAAACGTCTTTTACATTTACCATAATACCTGTAACGCTATCGCCCATATTTAGTAATTTCTGTGCATCTGTTAATGGAATTAAAGCCATGTTATTACTCAAGCTGCCACTTAATTCTAAAATCCCTACTACTTGCAAACGGACTCTTTTAGGTGGTTTGAGTTGATTTGGACTACTCGAAACAGGAATTAATAAAGAAACCCATCCCCCTTCTCTCACTGATAAATTTTTAGCAAGCCCTGCTCCAATAATAATTTGTTGGTTATCGGGCTTAAAATCTTGCCATTTATTATTCAGTACATAATTCGGTAGTGAACTGATTTGCATTTCTTGTTCAGGGTCAAGACCCTGTACTTGCACAGCACCAAGTTTGCTACCGTTTTCAATTAATCCAGTAAAATTAACAAATGGTAAGGCTGATACAATATTACTATTGTTTTTAAGTTCTTGTTGAACGTGTTGCCAATTATCTAAATTGCCGTACTCTGGATAGAATTGTCCATGTGGCACTACCGATAACACTCGATTGTGTAATTCACGCTCAAAGCCATTCATGGCACTTAAGCCAATAATTAATGCCGCAATACCAATAGCAATGCTGAGTGTTGAGATAATCGAAATTAACGACACCATACCACTTTTGCGACGCCCTTTTCGAAATTTTATGGCGGTAATTAAAGATAAATTCATATTAATTATCCATTAATTGTTATCTAATGATGCGCTATCAGAAAGTTGACCATCTCTCATCACCATTTGTTTATCAAGTTTATTGGCAAGCTCAAGATCATGTGTAACAACCAAAAACGCAGTTCCATGTTCACGATTTAATTTAATCAGTAGCTCAAAAATAGAATCGGCTGTTGATTTATCAAGGTTACCTGTTGGCTCATCAGCCATTACTAAAGCGGGGTTATTAATTAATGCACGCCCTATTGCCACTCGTTGGCGTTCTCCGCCAGACAACTCGGAAGGACGATGATTTGCTCGTTTGACTAAATTAACCGACTCTAGCATTGCCATAGCCCGTTTTTTAGCTTCGTTGGGTAAAACGCCGCCAATTAATAGTGGCATGGCTACATTTTCAAGCGCGGTAAAGTCAGGCAATAGGTGGTGAAATTGGTAAACAAAGCCAATTTCTTGATTGCGTAGACGTGCCTTTTCTTGTTCAGATAATTGATTTAACTGATGTGATTTAAAAATAATTTCGCCAGATGTGGGATTATCTAAGCCACCAAGCAAATGCAGTAAAGTGCTTTTACCTGATCCTGAACTACCTATAATGGCGAGTAATGATTGTGAATAAATGTCAAACGAGACATTTTTTAAAACCTCGGTTACCATTTTGCCTTCGTTATAAGTTTTATAAAGATTTTTGGCACTTAGTAATATTTGTGAATTATTCATAACGTAAAGCCTCGGCAGGTTGAATATTGGCTGCACGATATGCAGGATAAAGTGTTGAAATTAGCGATAACATAAGCAATCCAATAATAATTAAAATAATTTGCGATGGTTCAACCAATGAAGGTAGCAAGATACCAGCTAAAGATAAACCTAACAATTGCATGATTTCGTTTAAGTTAATAGCAAGTAGCAGTCCTAAGGCGCTACCTAATAACGTGCCAATTATTCCTGAACTTGCACCTTGAATAATAAAAATTAACATAATTTTAAAGCGAGACAGACCTTGTGTTTTTAAAATAGCGACTTCGCCTTGCTTTTCCATCACCAACAAGCTTAATGAGGTAATAATGTTAAAAGCCGCTACAATCACAATCAGGCTAATGAGTAATCCCATGACATTTTTTTCCATTTTAATGGCTTGAAATAATTCACCGCGTTTAGCTCGCCAATCTTTAAAGACTAATCCTTCAGGTAATGGGGTATTGGTTATCGAGGCAATATCAAGTGGTTTATCTAAAAATAGGCGCCAACTGCTAATCATATTAGGAGGATAACGTAATAAGTTTTTAGCGTCAGATTGATTGACATAAATAAGCGTTTGATTGATATCGTGGTTAACCGTAAACAGTCCTACAATATTAAATAAACGCTGGGAAGGTATACGCCCAACTGGGGTAATTTGACTTGCATCTGTTACCATTAAACGTATTTTATCGCCAACGGTTACACCTAATTGATTAGCTAACGTTTGCCCTATGATAACATTGTATTGCCCTGCTTGAAGATCTAAGAACGATCCACTATAGATATAATCATTAATAGGATCATCATCTTCTGGGTTAATGCCCATTAGTGTGCTTACAGTGATACTTTGCTCACTTTGCAAAACCACATCACTCGACACCAAAGAACTAATACGATTAACACCTTGAATCTGATTAAATTGCTCACGAGTAATGACCTTAGGATCTATCCTACCTTGTGGTGTTGTGATCTGGGCTTGAGGTAAAAACTTTAAAATACTACTTTGCATCTGATCTTCAAGCCCGTTCATGACTGATAAGACCACAATTAGACCAATTGAACCTAACATAATCCCAATCATCGACAACCATGATACAAAGCGACCAAACCCATCCGTTTTTTGCCCGTATACATAGCGCAAACCAATAAAAAATACTAATGGACGAAATATTTTTGACATAAACGTATATATTACCTGAAACTTTTTTACAAAGTTTTGCTAGTTAAATGCAAGGTGCTTATCATACAGGATTAAACAGTTATAGAAAACAACCTCATACTTACGTTATAATCTGACAATAAATTTTCAGCGACATCAACGAACTCATCATGTCTAAAACAGTTAATATTTCAAACTTAATTCCTCAAAAATCAGGTGAAGTAAAGCAAATTGGGCAGCTAGTTGGCTCTTCCTTATCACAATTTTGCGCTCAAGCTATAGATGCACATGAAGGTATAGTTGTGATTGTCACTGATGATATGCAACAAACTTCGCGCATTCATGAAGAACTAAAGCAGTTTACATCCTTCCCTTCTATTATCTTTCCAGATTGGGAAACATTGCCTTATGACAGCTTTTCTCCTCATCAAGATATCGTATCAGAACGCTTATCTTGCCTTTATCATCTTGGACATTTAACCAAAGGGGCGTTAATTTTACCCATTAATACCTTAATGCAAAAAGTCTGCCCACAAAGTTATTTGGGTGGACATGTTTTTATAATGAAAAAAGGCTTACAAATTAGCCGAGAACATTTACGCCTTCAACTTGAAAATGCTGGCTATCGTTCAGTCAGCCAAGTTATGGAGCATGGCGAATATGCTACTCGTGGAGCGCTTTTTGATATCTACCCCATGGGCAGTGATAAGCCTTATCGCATCGATTTTTTTGATGATGAAATCGACAGTATCCGTACTTTTGATGTCGAAACTCAACGTACCTTTGGTGAAATTGCTGAAATACAATTGCTACCAGCCCATGAGTTTCCTTTCGATAAAACAGCTATTGAGTTATTTCGTAGTCAATGGCGAGAACAATTTGAAGTTAGATTAGACTCAGAAAGCATCTATCAACAAGTTAGTAAAAATATTTTGCCAACTGGTATTGAATATTGGCAAGCCCTGTTTTTTAACGAACCATTAACACCTCTATTCTCTTATTTTTTAGCAAATAGCTTAATTATCAATACAGTTAATATTGAGCAATGTGCTAACAAATATTGGCAAGATATTACCCAACGTTATGAAAGCCGCAAAGTCGATCCTATGCGACCATTACTTGCACCAAATGTTATTTGGTCTAAAACTGACGAGATTTTTGCCAATTTCAAAAACTACCCAAGAATGGTTTTATCGCATGCAATAACGACTGAATCAAATAAAAACGTTAATTTGCCTTATGTAGCATTACCTAATATTGCTATTGAGATCCAACAAAAAGATCCTTATTTGCAATTTCAAAAATTTGTTGAAAATTTTGCAGGAACAATCATCTTTTCGGTTGAATCAGAAGGACGCAAAGAGGCTTTACAAGAAATTTTTGGACGAATTCGTATTCATCCCACTACCATCAATTTACTTGATGAACGAAAAAACAGTGATAGCCGATTTTATTTAATCGTTGGAGCTAGTGAACAAGGCTTTATCAATCAGCAAGATAATTTTGCCTTTATTACTGAAAATGAGCTATTAGGACGACGAGTAGTTCGTCGCAAAAAAGAAAATAAACAAGCTATCAATACTGATTCACTTATTCGTAGTTTAGCTGAGCTAACACCCGGCAAACCCGTTGTCCATTTAGAACATGGCGTTGGTCGATATGCAGGACTTACCACATTAGAAACAGGTGGGATTACGGCTGAATATCTTATTCTATTATATGCCAATGATACCAAGCTTTATGTTCCTGTTTCATCATTAAATCTAATTAGCCGTTATTCTGGTGGCGATGAAGAAAACGCACCACTCAATAAATTAGGTACTGATGCTTGGAGTAAAGCGCGGCAAAAAGCGGCCGAAAAAGTACGAGATGTTGCAGCTGAATTACTAGATATTTACGCTGAACGTGAAAGTAAACCCGGATTTGAATTTAAACAAGACCGAGAGCAGTATGAACTATTTTGCCAAGGGTTTCCTTATCAAGAAACTGATGATCAACAAAATGCCATTGGGGCAGTAATTGGCGATATGTGCTCTCCTTATGCCATGGATAGATTAGTCTGTGGTGATGTTGGATTTGGTAAAACAGAAGTAGCGATCCGAGCTGCTTTTTTAGCCGTTATTAATCATAAACAAACAGCAGTTTTAGTTCCTACAACTTTACTTGCAGAACAACATTACGAAAGCTTTTGTGATCGCTTTGCAAACTGGCCAATTCGCATAGAAAGCCTGTCTCGATTCAAAACCGCCAAACAACAAAAAAGTATTATAGAAGCTCTTGGTGAAGGCAAAATTGATATTGTAATTGGCACACATAAATTGTTACAAGAAGATATCAAATGGAAAGATTTAGGCTTGTTGATTGTTGATGAAGAACATCGTTTTGGCGTCCGCCAAAAAGAACGAATTAAAGCAATGCGAGCAAACATTGATATTCTAACACTAACCGCAACACCAATTCCAAGAACCCTCAACATGGCAATGAGTGGTATGCGGGATCTTTCTATTATTGCGACTCCTCCAGCTCGCCGTTTAGCAGTGAAAACCTTTGTTAGAGAATATGATGATCTCGTGATTAGAGAAGCCATTTTGCGTGAAATTTTACGTGGTGGTCAGATTTATTACTTACACAATGATATTTCTGATATCGAAAAAGTAAGCGAAAAACTGGCAGAGCTGGTGCCCGAAGCACGAATTACCATTGGTCATGGGCAAATGCATGAACGCGACTTAGAGCGCGTAATGAATGACTTTCATCATCAACGTTTTAACATACTTGTTTGTACAACCATTGTTGAAACTGGTATCGACATTCCTAATGCCAATACCATTATCATTGATCGTGCCGATAAATTTGGTTTAGCCCAGTTACATCAGCTCAGAGGACGAGTTGGACGTTCTTATCATCAGGCTTACGCTTATCTATTAACCCCACACCCTAAATTACTCACTAAAGATGCCAAAAAACGCCTAGAAGCAATTGCCTCACTTGAAGATTTAGGTGCAGGTTTTGCTCTAGCCACACACGATCTTGAAATCCGAGGTGCTGGTGAGTTATTAGGCAGCGATCAAAGCGGTCAAATTGAGACTATTGGCTTTAACCTTTATATTGAGCTACTTGATGAGGCCGTCAAATCACTAAAAGAAGGCAAAGAGCCAACACTTGAATCATTACTCAATAATCAACAAACAGAAATTGAGTTACGTTTACCAACACTTATTCCTGATGATTTTATTCCCGATGTTAATACACGTTTATCACTATATAAACGTATTGCGAGTATCACCGATCTTATCGAACTCACCGATATTCAAGTTGAAATGCGAGATCGTTTTGGTAAATTGCCCGATGCAGTGCTTTTTTTACTAGAAACCACAAAAATCCGTTATCACGCAATCCAATTAGGCATTACTAAGATCGAGTTTGGTGAAAAAGGCGGTTATATTGAATTCGGTAATAATAATAAGGTGTCAGTCGATTACTTAATTGAAATAATTCAAAAAGAACCAAAAAATTATCGCTTAGAAAGTTCAAATCGATTAAAATTACAAAAATCAGAATTGCAACGAATCGATCGCATTGAATATATTAAAAATTTGTTGTCTGATTTTGCAAGTCATCAAGAATGATAACTATAATTACAATAAACGACTAAGAGAGCCACAATGAAAAAAAGCACACTTACTATAGGAATAATTGCTGTATTAGGTATGGCTTATGCAGGTACATCATGGTACAGCGGTAATATGATTGAAGAGCATATTGATGACCAATTAGCACTAATCATAAACAAAGTTAACCTGTCCCAAGATCTTTTCACATTTTCTGTTACTAAAAACCATTATGACAAGGGTGTTTTTTCAACAAAAGTACATTTAACAGTGGCCGTATCACCACGTGAATCGACTATTCAAGGTAATTATCCAAAAACCTTATTTGATGACGATGTCACTATCCATCATGGTCCTTTTCCTATTGCTGCGCTTGCAAAAGGGACTTTTTCCCCACAATTGGCTTGGTTACAATATGAAATGAGTCAACAAGCAAATCCAACACTTTGGAAACTAGCGGGCAATCGACCGTTTATTAGTGGACATACAAGCGTGAGTTATGACGAATATATTACCGTTAATCTAGCAAGCAAAGCGATTAAAATGACCCAAGCCGAAATCCCTGCCATTGATGATAGTATCTTGGATATTAGCCATGGCAGCTATACATTTAGTTGCTATGCCGATGGTTCTGACGGCAAGGCTAAAGTGCATCTGGATAAATTGTTTTTTCTTTCTGACGGTAATAATTTTAACTTTGATGACATTAATATGTCATTAAGACCACTTAACACCATTGAAGACTTCGATTATGAATTTAACATCAGAAAGGTTAAATACAGTTTTGATAGCTATCTTTCAAAAGGGAATTTTAATATTGACAACTTAAAATCAAAAGGTCGTGCTAACTACAAAAATCGAAATATTGATGAGCAAAGCAGTATTGATAAAATTACATTAAATTTCAAATCATCCACACCGAAAAACGAATCAGTGATTATTGACAAAATTGTGATGAGTCAAAAAAATATCTTAAATGACAGCAATAATACAATTGAAGGTTCGCTTGTAAGTCGTATTGGTTCGATTATTTATGGTCAACAAAATCTAGGTAGTGGATCATTTGATATCAACTTCAAAGGGGTTGGTAGACAATTTTTCGATCCTCACTTTGAAACAACTGATCCTGACATAAGTGAGAGCGACAAACACAATATTGAATTTTCGTTAAATAAATTGAATTGGCACAATGCTAGTGGCGACATTAATGTTAACTTATTGTTTAATATATCAGAAATAAATAGCTCAAATACTGATGTAGAAAACTATGACAAAATAAATACACTTAAATTCAATCTCGAAGCTCCGTTTGATGTTTTAGCTAGTTTGTCCGCACAAATCCAAAACCCTAACACTAAGCAAGTTACATCAGAACAAATTGCAAAAGAAAGCGCTGTAATAAAAACCAATGCCAAAATGTTTTTTAGTAGATCACCATTTTTTATCTTTAATAAAGATCAAACAGAAGGTATCTATTCTAATGTGGAGTATACAAAAGGCAATCAAAGCGTAAAGGTAAATGGACAATTACTAGATAAAAAAGATTTTTTTGGAAATTTCTAATTTATTTTAGCGACACTAAAAAAATTATAAAATGTTTCAATGATATTGGTTAATTTGGCGATTATTTTAGATTCAAGCGTAGTAGTTAACAATATATGCACCATAATATGCTAGGGTACTTATTTAAACTTGTATAGGTGCATTTTACAAAAAATCAAAAAACTATCGCCTAGAAAGCTCAAATCGATTAAAATTATAACAACCAGGATTACAATTAATTTATCACTTTGAATATATTAAAAGTTTGCTGGTTGATTTTATAAATCATCAGGAATGATAATTTAAAATATAATAAATAACTAAGAGAACTATAATGAAAAAAACCACACTTGCTATAGGAATATTTGCTGTATTAGGGGTTGCTTACGTAGGCACTGCATGGCATACAGGCAACATGATCGAAAATAACATCGATAATGAATTGGTACAAATTACAAACAAAATTAATCAAACTCAAAACGATTTCACGTTTAATATTATAAAAAGTAATTATGAAAAGAATATCTTTTCAACTAAATTGCATTTAACTATTACAGCATCACTCCAAAATGCTACAGGCGACGATGCTCAACCAAAAACCTTATTTTCTGATGATGTTACTATTCATCATGGTCCATTTCCTATCGCTGCACTCGCCAAAGGAAGTTTTGCGCCTAAAATGGCTTGGTTAGAATATGAAATGAGCGAACAAACTAATCCGACACTTTGGAAGCTAGCGGGCAATCAGCCTTTTATTACAGGACATGCAGGTATAAGTTATGGTGAATATATCACCGTTAAACTAGCAAGCAAAGCAATAAAAGTTACCCAAAATGAAGTTCCATTCTTTCCAAGAATTGATAGTGCATTAGAACTTGGTGAAGGCAAGTACACCTTTGGTAGTTATACTACTGGCTCTGACATATCAACTAAAATTGAAATTGATAAAATTTTATTAACCTACCCTGCATCATTTAATTCAAAACCAGTTTCGGTTGTTATTAATAAATTCGTTATGGACGAAAAAAATGTCCTAAATGACGTCACCAATACTGTCGATGGATCATTTTCAAGTAGTGTAGATTCAATTATTTATGGACAACAAAATCTAGGTTATGGCTCGATAGATATTGATTTTAAAGGACTTGATAAGCATCTATTCACTAATCAATTGGGAATAGGTTATCCTGACTCAGATGATACAGAACAAAAGCATTATATTAATTTTTCGTTAAATAAATTGAATTGGCACAATCCTGCAGGCGATATTAATCTTAACCTAATTTTCAGTATGTCTGATGTAGATAGTACAGCTATTGATGAAGCTGATTACGATAAAATTGACTCACTAAAATTAAAACTTGAAGCACCATTTGATGTATTAGCGTATACGTCCGCACAGATCGAAAACCCTAACTCTAACACGGTAACACCAGAACAAATTGCTAAAGCAAATCAAAACCTACAAATGATGTCCGCATTTTTCATTAGTAGCTCTCAATATTTTACTTCAAGCAATGGTAAAACCAAAGGTATCTATTCTGATATAAGCCTAACCAAAGATAGTGATGAAGTTAACGTAAATGGTAAAAAAGTAACAAAAAAAGAATTCTTTGAACAATTATAATTAGCTAATTTATTATTCAAATTAACCTATTTAGTTCCGCCACTAATTTTGGCGGAATTTTATTATTTTTTAACTTAAGCAAAAAAATTTATGAATACAAATTCATCATCCACAACAGAAAACCAATTTAAACGAACCATGAAAACCCGTCATTTAATTATGTTGTCACTGGGTGGCGTTATTGGCACAGGTTTATTTTTTAATACTGGTTATATTATTGCTACTGCTGGGGCTATTGGCGCTATTATTGCTTATTTAATTGGTGCATTAGTTGTTTATTTAGTGATGTTGTGCCTAGGCGAACTGGCTGTCGCTATGCCTGAAACAGGTGCATTTCACACTTATGCTTCTCGCTTTATTAGTCCTGGCACTGGTTATACCGTTGCTTGGCTGTATTGGTTAACTTGGACAGTGGCACTTGGTTCAAGTCTAACCGCAGCTGGCTTATGTATGAAGTATTGGTTCCCTACTGTTTCGGTCTGGATTTGGTGTTTAATTTTTTGTATCGTAATCTTTGCATTAAACATTATAACCGCTCAATTCTTTGCCGAAAGTGAATTTTGGTTTTCAATCATTAAAGTCATCACTATTATTATTTTTATTGTTGCTGGAGCTGCTGCTATCTTTGGTTTTGTTCCTATGAAAAATGACATGCCAGCACCTTTTTTACACAATATTACCGATAACGGCTGGTTTCCTAATGGTATAACACCAATTATCATGACGATGGTTTCAGTTAATTTTGCCTTTTCTGGTACCGAGTTAATTGGTATTGCTGCGGGCGAAACTCATAATCCCGAAAAATCAATTCCACTGGCCATTAAAACAACAATTTTAAGATTGATTCTCTTTTTTATTGGAACAATTATAGTGTTAGCCGCTCTACTACCTATGGATCAAGCTGGCGTTATTACTAGTCCATTTGTAATGGTATTTGAAAATATCGGTATTCCATATGCTGCTGATATATTTAATTTTGTCATTTTAACTGCTATTTTATCAGCCGCTAATTCAGGACTTTATGCCTCTGGGCGTATGATGTGGTCGTTGTCTAATCAAGGTACACTACCAAAGTGCTTTGCTAAATTAACCAATAAAGGTATTCCAATGATCGCTATTACAGTAAGTATGCTTGGTGGATTGTTAGCGTTATTTTCAAGCGTGATAGCTCCTGATACTGTATTTGTAGCATTAACCGCTATTTCTGGTTTCGCCGTGGTAGCAGTTTGGTTAAGTATTTGCGCTTCACATTACTTTTTTAGAAAGCAACTATCAGAAACTCAAAAAAACACCTTAAAATATAAAGCACCATTTTACCCTTTTGTGCCAATTTTAGGGTTTATTTTGTGCTTGATTGCTTGCATTGGTTTAGCATTCGATCCAGAACAACGCATTGCGCTTTATTGCGGTATTCCTTTTGTAATTGTCTGTTTTATTGCGCATCACTTTACCCAATCTTATCAAAAACGAGCAGTAAAAGATGACAAGTTATAATCCAATTTGTGCACTATTCAAACAAAAAAATTACATTATTATTGATGGTGCACTAGCAAGCGAACTACAACGCCGTGGATGCGATCTTAATGATAGTCTATGGTCCGCAAAAGTATTAATTGAAAAACCCGAACTGATCTATCAAGTTCATTATGACTATTTTAAAGCTGGCGCCGATTGCGCTATCACCGCTAGCTATCAAGCCACACCAGTAGGGTTTGAAAAAAAAGAAATTACGTTTGATGAATCTATCAAATTAATAAAAAAAAGCGTTAAACTCGCACAGCAAGCTAAACAGCAGTATTTGAATGAAACAAAGCAAAATAAAACTTTACTGATTGCTGGGTCAGTTGGTCCCTATGGAGCATATCTTGCAAATGGGGCAGAATATACTGGCGACTATCAACTAACTGAAGCTGAATTTATTGATTTTCACCGTGATCGCATTCAAGCCTTAATAGATGCCCAAGTTGATATCCTTGCTTGTGAAACGTTACCTTCTTTTGCTGAAATTAAAGCGTTAGTTAAATTGATACAGCAGTTTCCAACTATCAATGCATGGTTTTCGTTTACATTAAAAGATACCCAGCATCTTAGCGATGGCACACCATTATCACAAATAATAGATTATTTAAACAACTTCGAGCAAATTGTAAGCCTTGGTATTAACTGCATTGCGTTAGAAAGTGTTACTCCAGCATTAGAAGTGCTAAATAAGCTTACAACCAAACCATTAATTGTTTATCCAAATTCAGGTGAACAATATGATCCAATAACAAAACAGTGGCACAAGAACCATCAACATGATTGCACCTTCAAAAATCAACTACCAACCTGGACAAAATTAGGTGCAAAATTAATTGGCGGTTGCTGCCAAACAACACCGAATGAGATTAAAGAGATTGTGAGATTATTAAAGGATTATTAATTTTATTGTGATTGGATTTTGAGCATGAAGATCTATTGTAGTTTTGCGACAATATCTTAAACGGCTTCAAATCCAATCAAATTAAACCAACAAAACCATCAGTTAAACACTTGATTTTATTTTCTTCTATCAAGTTAAAGCCTGATAGTCCAATTAATAATTCCCTAGTACAATGAAAAACTACTGAACAATTAATTATTAAATTTAATTCATTTGATTATAAATCGCAATTAATAGCACTACAAATAAGTGCAATGTTCCATCCTAAATTTTTACTATCTATCACTTGAAGGAAGCAATTAACTTTTCTAAAATAAACCGAATCGTTTCACTTTTCCTGTTTTAGATAAATATATCTATTTTTTAATAAATTACCATATTAAGCAATTAATAAATAAATACACAAGTTTAATTGTAAGATCAGATTAAATAATATTTAATTGAATAATATGATTAAAAAGGCAGCTATATTAAAAAGCCGCCTTAAAGATTATAGACAAAATTAAATTTGCTTAGCGATTAAAAATTGACCTCAGTACCTACAAAGTATCGTCTACCTTCTAAGGTTTTACCAAAATCATCGTTAGTTACATTTTTGTCAAATAGATTATAAACTCCAGCATAAATCTTAGCTTGTTTATGTACTTGATAAGATGCACCGATGTCCCAGAAAGTATAACCAGGATATTCAACTTTTGTGCCATCACGGCTATTAGACGATTCCATGCCATAATAGGCCATTTTTGTCCATAAATCCCATTGTTGGGTGACATACCAATCTAATTGAGTATTGAATTTTTGTTTAGGGGTTCGATTTAAAGATCGTCCTTTAAATTGGCCACTTTTTTGTTCTGTTTTTGTCCAAGAATAGTTAGATGTGAATAAGAAATCAGTAAATAAAGGCGTTTTGAATGAAAGCTCAAGACCTTTAAGATCGGCTTTACCTACATTTTCACGGCCCTGTATAAAGTCAAACTTTTTACTATAACCATTCAATAAGCACTTGCTTCCTTTTTTACGATTACAAATATAATATGATTGAATTTTGTCTTTATATTTTGTGTAAAATGCAGTTGCAGAAGCATCAATACCATAATCATTGGTATAACCTATACCAATTTCGAAATTATTTGTTTTTTCTGGTTTTAAAGCTGGATTTCCAATGATTACACCATCAGAATATCCACCACCAGTGACTTGCCCCCAATCTGTCACAACATAACGTAATTGTGGTGTAGCATAACCAGTAGAATAACCACCTTTTAACGTAAAGTTATCATCAATATTCCACACACTGTAAACCCTTGGGTTCCAGTTGCTGCCATAATTTTCATCTTTGTTATAACGTAATCCTAATGTTAAACTCCAATTTTCTAAAATACGTAACTCATCTTCTCCAAATAACGCATAATTCCAACGATCAATTTTAGATAATGTCGTTTTTAGTTGATTTCCTTCGTCATGCAACTCTTGATAATTATATTTTCCGCCTAAAGTCAGCATGTTAATACTAAAAGGAATAGTAACACGTGTATCTACATCCGTATTACGAATTTTCATGTTCCTTTTTGGGTTATTATTTCCTTCATAAGAGACAAATGAAGTTGTAGAGACATCACCAAACAAACCATTATGTGTTAAAGCAAACGTATTTCGTCTATTATCTCTATTAAAATCACTTCTAGATTTATCTCTTGTTTTTCCTGCAGTTGCATTACTATTTTGTAAAGCTCGTCCAAAATCGAGATCAAATTTTTGTGTGTCTGTAGCATTTAAAGACAATTTACCATTTAAACTACGTAATTTTTGTCCTGCATGACCAGCAAGAAATTTATCTTCATGACGATTTGAATACTGCCCATAAAGTTGTATACCTAAAACGTCATCAATAATCGGTCCCATGGTCGAAAAACTGCCAGTATATGTATCTTTTTCTTTTGAACGATAAGGAATAACCGATTCTAAACGTATACCACTTTGCCATTTATTTGACACTTTTTTGGTAATAATATTAACAACCCCTCCCATCGCATCAGAACCATATAATGACGACATAGGGCCTCGCACAACCTCAATACGTTCAATTGCCGTTAATGGTGGTAACCATCCTTGTTCAAATCCTGAATTATCACTATTTGGTCTTGTTTCGCGGGTACTAACCTTTTTGCCATCTACTAATATTAGGGTATATTTGGCATCCATGCCTCGAATACTAATATCAGTAGAATCACCACCACCAGTAATATTTACTCCAGGAATATCCTTCAACGCATCTGTGACATCACGATAAGGTTTTTTTTCAATTTCTTCTGGTGTAATTACCGAAATGGTAGCCGGTGCTTCTTTGACTTGTTGAGAAAACCCCGATGCAGTAACAACCATGGTGTCAGTATCTGAATTGCTAGCTGCTATAGCAGCTGTCGATAATGACAACAAAATACTAGTATTAATGACATTTGTAGCCAATTTAATCTTCTTTTTTGCTTTCATTGTTATAACCCTATTATTTATAATGACATTTATAGATTTATAAGATATATGAAGACTACACTATATGAGAATGATTATCAATATCTTTAAAAAATTATTTATAGCTAGACAAATCCTTTTTGTTAAATGATAATAATTATCATTTATATAAAAACAGGAAAATTGAGATGAATAAAAAGAAAAAGATATTTTTAAGTAGTATTGCATCGATTATATTAAGTTTAACTGGTTGCCAATCAACGACAACAATGAGTGTAACTGCCAACAACCAAACGGTACAAGTTCCTAAGTTGCCCGAAAAAGTTGTTGTCATGAACTATGGGGCATTAGATACTTTAGAGGCGCTAGGTAAAGGTTCGATAGTTGTTGCAACTCCACTATCAGTTATCCCTTCTTATTTGCAACAATTTAACAAAAAATCAATTACCGATACAGGCAATATGAAAGAACCCAATATTGATGCAATCAGACAAGTTAAGCCAGATTTAATTATTATTGATGGCCGTCAAGCTAGTAAAACTGAAGATCTATCTAAAATTGCACCAGTCATTAATTTAAGTGTTAACGCCCAAAATTATGTTGAATCAACCAAAAATCATATCCACCTACTGGCAAATATTACAGGCACAGAGAGTAAAGCTGATAATATTATTCAGTCATTAGATGAAAAAATTCAACATGCCCGAGCAGTAGCCGAAGCTAGTTCTAAAAAAGCTATTGTTGCTATTCATAACGATGGGAAGATGATTCTTATCAATTCAAGTTCCAGCGCGGCATTGATTCACGATGTACTAGATGTTAAACGAGCGGTACCACTCACCGTTATGCCCGCAAATAACTTAATAGGCAAACCAAAACCAATTTTTATTGATGATAATTACATTAAATCAGTCAAACCTGATATTATTTTTGTTGTTGATCGTAGCAAAGCAATCGGCAATCAAGGTATGGCTGAGCACTTTTTTTCACAAAAAGTATTAAACAAAAGCAAAGCACAGGTTGTTTATTTAACCCCTGATCTTTGGTATCTATCAGGTGGTGGTGCTGAAAGCATAAATCGTCAAATAGACGAAGTCACTAATGCATTAAGATAATATAACTTGATTGTTAACTTTCTTTTTTAAATAGCCTTTATTGTCAATAAAGGCTTTATTTTATACTGATAAATATCAGAGAAATACTCAATAAATAATTTTTTTTTATTCAAACGAACTACTTTCCGAGTTATTACTAATACTTAATAGATAAGCCAAAACATTGTTAATGTAAATTTGAAATTAGAAAATCGGTATATCAACTATGATGAAATGTGATAAAATGCCATCTTTATTTTGATTTGTAAACGATAATTAACAAATATAGTTTATTGAATTCTCAAACAATACCTCTTTAATATAACACACTATTATAAATACTATGAATATGTTACCTCCTACAATTGGATTTGTGAGCCTTGGCTGTCCTAAAAATTTAGTTGACTCTGAACGAATTTTAACCGAACTACGTACGCAAGGTTATCAAGTCGTACCTAGCTATGATAATGCCGATCTTGTCATTGTAAACACTTGTGGATTTATTGACAGTGCAGTACAAGAATCTTTAGAAGCAATCGGCGAAGCTCTTAATGAAAACGGCAAAGTCATTGTAACCGGATGCCTTGGTGCCAAAGAAGATCAAATTAGGACTGTACACCCAAAAGTACTTGAAATATCTGGCCCACACAGCTATGAAGCAGTACTAAATCATGTTAATAAATATGCACCAAAACCTGCTTATAATCCATTTACCAGTCTAATTCCCCAACAAGGTATAAAACTAACACCAAAACATTTTGCTTACCTAAAAATTTCTGAAGGTTGTAACCATAGTTGTACATTTTGCATTATTCCATCATTACGAGGTAAAATGATTAGTCGCCCTATTGGTAACGTACTTGATGAAGCAAAACGACTAGCCGACAGTGGTGTTAAGGAATTATTAGTTATTGCACAAGACACTTCAGCTTACGGCGTTGATATCAAAAACAGGACCAGTTTCTGGAATGGAATGCCATTAAAAACTGATATTCAAACGCTTTGCGAACAATTATCAAGTTTGGGAATTTGGGTCAGATTGCATTATATGTATCCTTATCCAAGTGTCGATAATCTAATTCCATTAATGGCAGATGGTAAAATCTTGCCTTATTTGGATGTACCATTACAACACGCAAGTCCAACAATTTTAAAATCAATGAAACGGCCTGGAACCATTGAAAGAACCTTAGAACGTATCCATAAATGGAGAGAAATCTGTCCTGATATCACGTTACGTTCAACCTTTATTGTTGGTTATCCCGGCGAAACAGAACAAGATTTTGAATTACTGCTCAACTTTTTGTCGCAAGCACAGCTAGATCGTGTTGGCTGTTTTCCATACAGCCCCATAGAAGGCGCTGAAGCCAATAAACTTGCTAATCAAATTCCAGAAACAATTAAACAAGAACGTTTTGATCGCTTTATGCAATTACAGCAAAAAATCTCAACGCAAAAATTACAAGCAAAAATTGGCAAAACATTAGATGTTATTGTTGACGAAATTGATGAAGAAGGTACAATAGGTCGTAGCATGGCTGACGCCCCAGAAATTGATGGCGTTGTTTATCTAAACGAAGAAAACCAAGTTAATGTAGGTGATATTGTTCAGGTTAACATTGAGCATTCCGATGAGTACGATCTATGGGGAACGGTTAAACGTTAATTAACACCATGAAACAACATTATAAACACGAAGTAAAAAATCTGGTTAAATTGGCAGTTCCAGTGCTTATCGCGCAAATATCACAAACTGCGATCACCTTTGTTGATACCATTATGGCAGGCAATTATAGTAAAACGGCACTTTCTGGAGTTGCCATTGCTGTCTCGATATGGTTACCTACCATCTTATTTGGACAAGGTTTACTCACCGTTTTAACACCAATTATTTCAAATCTAAATGGTGCAGCTAAACGAAACCTAGTTGCCGATCATACCCGCCAAGGCGTTGTCATCGCATTGGTATTATCAATGCTTATGATGTTACTTCTATATCATTCCGACCTAATAATAAACTTAAGAAGCTCGAACGATCACCCTATTGATCCAGAAATGATGGACGTGGCAGTCAAATTTTTACGTGCCATAATGTGGGGTGTACCAGCTTTCTTGCTATTTTTAGTTTACCGCAATCAATGTGAGGGATTATCCAATACCAAACCAGCGATGGTCATCATCTTTATTGCACTAATCACCAACATCCCTATCAACTATATATTAATCTATGGCAAATTAGGCTTACCTGCTTTTGGTGGTGTAGGATGTGGAATCACTGCCTCAATAATATTTTGGTTAATGTTTATATTAATACGCTTATATACACTCACTAGCACAAACCAACGCGACATTCGCCTAACACCAATCACCAAACTAATTGATTTTGCTATAATCAAAAAAATTGTTGTGCTTGGTACTCCTCTTGCACTTGCTTACTTTTTTGAAATGAGCTTATTTGCTGTGATTGCATTATTAATTGCCCCATTAGGTCAAATAACCGTTGCTGCACATCAAATTATATTCACCATCAGCAGTTTAACCTTTGCTATTCCATTATCGCTAGGAGTTGCAACCAGTATTCGTGTTGGCTATTTACTAGGCAAAAGAAAAACAGTTTTAGCCAAACAAACTTCTTACATTAGTTTAGCCATATCCTTAGTAATCGCCATTATAGTTGCACTAATTTTAGTTATTTTTAGTTCACAAATCATCACCATATTTACACAAGAAAATGCTGTAATTGCTATTTGTATGCAACTTATTATTTTACTCGCTATTTATCAAACGTCTGACTATTTACAAGTAGTAGCTAGTAATGTGCTTCGAGGTTATAAAGACACTAAAAGTATCTTTTTTATTACTCTACTTTCTTATTGGGTAGTCGGATTGCCTGTTGGTTATGTTCTAGGATTAACCGACCTAATCATTCAGCCAATTGGCGCAGCTGGCTTTTGGATAGGAATTATTTCTGGACTTGCTGTGGCAGCATTTCTATTAATAGCTAGGATGATCTATATTCAAAAACAACCCGTTGAAGCTATTTTAGTACGTGCATCAAGATAAAGTTATTTATTTAAGACATTCAACAAAATAAAAAAGATTAACCTTATTTTATTAATAACAATTTATTGGTTGTTCAATAACTAAAAATAAATAAGTTGATCTTTCAATAATTATGGACAAGTAGCCATCCTATCGAAGTCCTAGCTTTAATCCATAATGGTAAGCCAGCCCTAGACATAGGAAACTTCTTTACTTTCTTTTTCGTTGATACTAACACCTATAATTAAAATATTGGATATTTTTTTATCAAAAACTATTTTCAAATAATTGAATAAATCTATAATCCTTGAAATCAAAAATTGATATAATAAATACAGTTACTATGATAAAAAAAGAAAATATACTTTCACACGGAGTGTGTCTTTGCCTTTCGATCTTATTTATTAAGCTTTCCACAAAGATTTGATCGCATATTCCTAACTTACTTTTCTCTTATCTTTTTAGCTCGACTTACTTTTTTCGAATTTTTTTTGCATTTGGTTTGTAATAGCTGCTATCTATTTTCCTATTGAATTTTATTATGGTCCACCTAATGTTGCCGTAATTAGTGCTATTGCTGAAACAGATTTTGATGAAATAACGGAATTCTGTTCACAGCTATCAGTTTATTTTTATTTTGCTCCTCTAATCTTAGCATTAATTTTTATTATATTATTTAAAAGATTTTCATTTCCAAAAACTAACAATTTCTATTTACTTATTTTTGTATTAGGGCTATGTTTTTATAGACCAATTAAAGCTGTAATAAAATATAATCCAAATTTTTTCAATACAATATCAACTACTTTATTGAATAACTTAAAGTATCCTATTTTTGAGTTTTCTCTCTCATTTTACGATAGTGCAAAACTTTATTTTCAAGAAAAAAAGAACTATATTATTATTGGCGAAAGTGTTCGCAAAGACTATATGAGCGCTTATGGTTTTAAATATGACAATACACCTTTTACCCGTATTCATGCTAGCATTATTTGGGATGGATTAATAGCGTCAGCACCAAATACCCAATCATCAATTCAACATTTAATTAGCCAATCAATCTTTTTAGACGACAAAAAAGTAAATGCACAACTAAATAATAATATTGTTAGCATTGCTAATGATGCAGGATTTGAAACTTATTGGTTATCAAATCAAGGTAAATTAGGCACAATTGAAATTACGGTACCACGCATTGCCTCTTATGCACAACATTCATTTTACACTAAAAAGGCGAATATAATGGTAAATCATCGAAAGGAAAGCATGATACTTTATTATTACCCGAATTAGATAATATTTTATCGACAAAAAATAGCAAACCAAAGCTTATTGTTATTCACCTAATCGGTTCACACTCTAACTCTTGTAAACGATTAGAATTTAATGTGCAGTTTGATCTGAATAATAAAAATATATCATGTTATGTTAGTAGTATTAAAGAAACAGATGATCTTATTGCACAAACTATCAATATACTAAAAAAATATGATCAAGATTATTCAGTGGTTTACTTTGCAGATCATGAACTTGCGCATGCAGATCAACATAATGACTTAAGACACAATTCAGAATATCAAGATAGTTATCGTGTCCCATTTATCTTTTTTGATTCAGATAAATCACTCCAACAAAAAATCAATAAACAAGTATCGGGATTTCAACTAGTTTATTTATTGAGTAACTGGATGGGAGTAAAATTAGATGTAAACCATAATTATATGGAAAACGAACTTTCTCAGATATCAGAACAACAAAACATCGAAGTTAAAGACTGGGATAACAATACATTATATCAATTTGATAAACTAAAGAAAGATCCTAATCCCTATTAGGTTTATACTCATAGACAGATATAAAATGCCATCATTAGATCAGATAGCATTTTATTAGTAATTATTCCATTATTATTTTAATAAACTATTTGCCTGAGCTATTACATTTTCAACAGTAAATCCAAATGTTTTAAATAGTTGATCAGCTGGACCCGACTCACCAAAGCTTGTCATGCCAACGACTTTGCCGTTAAGACCAACATATTTATACCAGTAATCACTAATACCTGCTTCAATAACTATACGAGCAGTCACTGACGATGGCAATACTGACTCTCTATAAGTGCTATCTTGTTTATCAAACGCATCAGTTGACGGCATTGACACAACTCGTACTTTTTTGCCTGCTTTTGTGAGTTGATGATAAGCTTCAACGGCAAGTTCCACTTCTGAACCAGTAGCAATAATTATTAGCTCAGGTGTACCAGTGCAATCATTTAAGATATAACCGCCTCGATAAACATTGGTTAATTGTTCAGCAGTACGTTCTTGTTGTTTTAAATTTTGTCTTGAGAAGATTAATGCAGTTGGACCATCTTTGCGCTCAATACCATACTGCCAAGCAATAGCTGATTCCACTTGGTCACATGGGCGCCAAGTACTCACATTTGGCGTAACGCGTAAGCTTGCCATTTGTTCAACAGGTTGATGCGTTGGTCCATCTTCACCCAAGCCAATTGAATCATGAGTATAGACAAATAAAGCACGAATTTTCATTAATGCCGCCATTCGAATAGCATTACGTGCATATTCCATAAACATTAAGAATGTTGCACCATAAGGTATAAATCCACCATGTAACGCAATACCATTCATAATAGCGGACATACCAAATTCACGCACACCATAATGGATATAATTACCATTAGCATTGGCTAAAATCTCTTTAGATCCTGACCATATTGTCAAATTACTTGGTGCTAAATCAGCCGAACCACCTAAAAATTCAGGTAAAGCTGGCGCAAATGCTTCGATAGCATTTTGAGATGCTTTACGAGTAGCGATAGTTGCTGGATTTGCTTGGAGTTTATTCACTACATCGTTAGCAATTTGAGACCAATTTGCTGGTAAATCACCATTAACACGACGCTTGAATTCTTTAGCTAATTCAGGATAGGCCTTAGCATAAGCATCAAAACGAGCATTCCATTCATCTTCTATTTGTTTACCTTTTGCTTTCGCATCCCAAGCATCGTAATAATCTTTAGGAATATCAAAAGCAGGATAATTCCAACCTAATGATTTCCGAGTTGCTTCAATTTCAGTATCACCTAAAGGTGCACCATGACTTTCATGGCTACCTGCTTTATTTGGTGAGCCAAAACCAATTACCGTTTTACACATTAATAAAGATGGTTTATCGGTTACGGCTTGAGCTTGCTCGATTGCTTCTTTAAGGGCTTTGGCATCATGGCCATCAATACCACCAATAACATGCCAACCATAAGCTTCAAATCGCTTTGCGGTATCATCAGTAAACCAACCTTCTACTTCACCATCGATCGAAATACCATTATCATCATAAAATGCGATAAGTTTACCTAATTTTAGGGTACCCGCTAAAGAACACACTTCGTGCGAGATACCTTCCATCATACAACCATCCCCCATAAACACATAAGTATGGTGATCAACAATAGTATGACTTGGTTTATTAAATTGTGCCGCTAACGTTCTTTCTGCAATAGCCATACCTACAGCATTAGCAATACCTTGACCTAACGGACCCGTTGTAGTTTCAACACCAGGTACATGACCATATTCGGGATGACCTGCGGTTTTTGAATGCAACTGACGAAAGTTTTTCAAATCATCGATAGTCACGTTATAACCAGTTAAATGTAACAGGCTATAAATCAACATAGAGGCATGACCATTTGATAACACAAAACGGTCACGATCGGCCCATTTAGGATTGTTCGGATTATGTTTTAGAAAGCTACGCCAAAGTACTTCGGCCATATCCGCCATACCCATTGGCGCACCAGGATGGCCTGATTTTGCTTTTTGCACGCCATCCATGCTTAATGCCCTTATCGCATTCGCCAGTTCGCGGTGAGATAGTGTGGTTGCATTCATGTCATCATCTCCAAAAAATTTTGAGTTTAAATTTGTTAATACCTGCAAGGTTAACATCACTTGCAAAATCGTTATTTAAATTAACGAAAGAAATAGCATAAAAATGGGGAGCATACTCCCCAATTGTTTTATATGATTATAACAATGCGCCAATCATATCTTCTAATTTGCCTTGATCTACGGCAAAAGCACGAATTCCTTCGGCTAATTTTTCAACTGCCATAGCATCGCTATTATGTTGCCATCTAAATTCGGCCTCAGTCATTGGCGCAGGACGAGCAACTATGGTTTGATTTGGATTGAGCTTCTGTACAACAGGCGCATTTGATTGTTGCATTTCGGCTAATAGATTAGGCGAAATAGTTAATCTATCACAACCAGCTAATGCTAAAATCTGATCAACCTTACGAAAGCTAGCCCCCATCACAACAGTTTTATAACCGTGTTGTTTGTAATAATTAAAGATATTACGCACAGAAACTACTCCTGGATCTTCATCCGCAACATAAGGTTCGATTGATTTTTTAGCTTGATACCAATCATAGATTCGCCCCACAAAAGGCGAAATTAAAAATGCATTTACTTCGGCACAAGCACGTGCTTGTGCGAACGAAAATAGCAAAGTTAAATTACAGTTTATCCCTTCTTTTTCGAGCACTTCAGCCGCTTTAATACCTTCCCAAGTTGACGCAATTTTAATTAAAATACGTGACTTATCAATACCCTTTTCTTTATAAAGTGCAATAATTTTACGTGCCTTTTCAATACACGCTTGCTTATCAAAAGATAAACGAGCATCTACTTCGGTCGAAATACGACCAGGAACTGTTTTCAAAATTTCGGCGCCAATATTAACTGCAACCAGATCACACACATTAACTAATTGTTGTTCTTTACTGCCACCAATTTTTTTCGCAGTTTCAACAGCAGAATCAATTAAATAACGATATTGAGGAAGTTGCGCTGCTTTCAAAACGAGGGAAGGATTGGTTGTTGCATCTTCGGGGGAAAACTGCTTAATAGAATCGATATCACCAGTATCGGCTACCACTACAGTTAATTTTTTAAATTCATCTAATTGACTCATACATTTTATCCTCATACAACGTTTTACTATAATGAAAGTATAATAACATTTATTCAACAATAAAACGACTTTGTCATGAGGTGGTCATTAATCTATCTTGTTGTCAAAAATCAGATAGGCTAAAAACATAAAATGTAGCCTCAGACTCTGATAATATAGAATCACTTATCCATGTTTGCTAGCTTATCCATACAAATAAAATTAATTCTGTGAATTTAATCACAAAATCAAATCAGCGTTAATTAACATAATTAATCTATGATGCAACAAAATAATTGACAACACATTATAAATGTAGAAATTACTGATTCATGATTTAATTAAACCCAAACATATTCAACATTACCAGCTAAATGACAGTTTGAACAAGAGTGACACTTATTAGTTTGGCAAAACAATAGCTGATCTTGTACTATGAGCTTTATCATCCCTTTTTTAATCCAAAACCCTAACATCTGCTCAGCTGCACTTTCAGGTAAACGAAAATGGCGTGCAACATCTTGCAATGGTACACGGCCTTTTAATTGTACATAATCACGAATCGACGTTATTAACATAGCAATAATCCGATAATTAAAGTTACAGAAAAATCACAAATCTTTTCTCTATCTATATTTTTACAAATTAGCTAGCCAGCTACTTACTGACAGCATGATGATTCTTTACACTGTTGTAGATTCGGTTCCGTTTGTTGGTTAAATGATGAATATCGCCCTAAAGTACGCATAAACAATAGTGCTACAACAATAAATACACTACATCCCAAAAGCCACCAACCTGCCATAGTAGAATGCCCAAGCAAAGTAAATTGATAATAAATCGTTGCTGTTAGCCATGCGATAGTAAAAGTCCAAATTGCCACAGATATCATCCATCTAAAACCAGCCTCTCGGTACACAGCTCCTAATGCAGCAGCACAAGGTGTATAAAGTAAAATGAAGATCAAATAACTCATCGCATTCGAAGACGAACCAAAAGCGCCCTTGATTTGAGAAATTGTTACCGAATTTACATCCAAATCAGACTGAAGTGAATCAATATTTTGTGAAACTGTATTAAACCCTAGTGGATCTAATACTGCATCTGATAGATCAACTAAATTCTTAGGAATCGTTGCCAACGCATCTACAATCCCTTGTGATAAATCAAATGACTTGGTTGCTTGCTCATTGTCATCGTCATCGCCCATCGAATAAAGCGAATTAAGCGTTGCAATCACCGACTCCTTAGCAAAAATACCCGTAAAAATTCCCACCGTTGCGGGCCAATTATCGTGTTTAATCCCCATTGGTGCAAATGCTGGAGTGATTGTTTGGCTAACAACAGAAAGCATAGAGTCCTGCGAACTTTCGTGTCTAAACGAACCATCACTCCCCCATGAATTAAGTACACTTAATATTGTTACCATCAATACAATGGCTTTACCTGCTTTAAAAATAAATGACTTTAAACGCTGCCAAGTCAAACTAATTAGACTACTTAAAGTCGGAATACGATACACTGGCATTTCCATAATAAACGGTGTTAATGAACCTTTTAATAGCGTAAATTTAAGTATAAATCCAGTTATCATTGCCACAACTACACCAAGCAAATATAAGGCAAACACCACTATAGAGGCATTTTTAGGAAAAAATATCACGGCGAATAAAGCATACACCGGCAATCTAGCGCCACATGACATGAAAGGAATCATACAAATTGACATAATACGATCACGAGGGCTTTCTAACGTTCGCGTTCCCATAATGGCTGGCACACCACAACCGAAACCCACTAACATTGGCACAAATGCTTTTCCCGGCAAACCAATGCAACGCATCAGCCGATCGATTACCATTGCTGCTCGCGCCAAATAACCAGAATCTTCCAAAAAAGACAAACAAAAAAACATCGCCCCAATGACAGGAATAAAAGTTGAAACCGTTTGAATACCACGACCAATCCCATTAGCCAAAATAGCCGTAAGCCAATTCGGTGCATTGATAGCATGAAGTAACTGTGTTGAGCCATCGACAAAAATAGTACCACACAGCACATCAAAAAAATCAATAAACACAGTCCCAAAATTAATCGCTAGCATAAACATGGCATACATTGCGAGTAAAAAGAACGGAATACCAGTAATACGCCCTAAGGTGATATTATCCAATATGTCTGAAAATCGACGACTAAGTTCACGTGGTTTATCAATCACTTTCTTACAAATTGTATCAATCGTATCATAACGTGCACTAGCAAGCGCCACATCAATTTCATTATCACACCATTTTGCAAGCAATGAACGGCAGTTTGCAAACCTCTCTTTTTCATTTTCGAGCAAGTTATAACGCGAATCATCTAATAATGCATCCATCAATTGCCAACGATTGAATTGATGCACAATACTATTATCTGGTAACTCACAAATACAACGATTAATCACCGCTTGCTGATCATCGCCAAGCAAATCAATCGACGGTTGAGCTACTTGTGGCGTGATTACCATGTTTTCGATTTGTTGATAAAAGCACGATAGCCCCATTTTTTGGGTTGATGATAATGCCACTACAGGGCAACCTAACAGTGTTGACAACATATCAACATTAATCTGTTCGCCCATGGCTTTAACTGCATCCATCATATTTAATACAACAATCATTGGTACTTGTAAATCAATTAATTGACAAGTTAAATACAGACTACGTTGCAAATTAGTTGCATCCATAATATTAATAATAACACTATCACTATCAGACAACACAAACTGACGTGCGATAAGCTCATCTTGTGAAACACTAACTGGATCAGGTTCGATCGAATATGTACCAGGCAAATCGACGACTTCATATTGTGCATTATGATAAGTAAAAACACCTGTTTTACGTTCAACTGTCACTCCAGGCCAATTTCCTACACGTTGCTTTGAGCCAGTTAATAAATTAAATAATGTTGTCTTACCACAGTTAGGGTTGCCAATTAATGCTATCTTCATTCACTTACCTCCATAACTTCAATGGCTTGTGCTTCTTTACGACGCAAGCAGAGCAAAAACCCACGCATTTTAATTTCAATCGGATCGCCAAATGGTGCAACTCGTACAGCCAGAACTTTACACCCCGGTGTAATCCCCATTGCAAGTAACTTTCGACGAAAAGGTAACGATTCGGGTAACAATCTAGTAATAACCGCCTCGTGACCTAAAGGTAACTGGTTAAGAGTAAAAAATGACATTACGCTTCCTAAAAAATGACAACAGTACTGATATAAATAATCATATAAAATTAAAAATACATATTTTAGAAAGAAATGAAGTTATTTTTAGTGTAAAAATGCGAATTATTCTCAACAAAAATAAATAAACAGTAAAAAAATCGTAAATATAACTAAACAATAAAAAATACAAACTCAAACCTTCGCTGTGTCGTGTTTCTAAATAGATAAAATAAATAATCACAATGTAAATATCCCAAACTTTGTACACACTCACGAAGAAAATTAAGCTGCCTGTTTTCGTGTTTTTAATTCATCAGGCGTCATATTATTTGATGTCTTATGTATAGGATTTACTAATATTGTTTACAGTAATTTAAGAAACTACTGTAATGATTAGTCGTAAAAAACAAAATTAACGCCTTATCACCAGCAAAGCGATATGCCGTTTATATCATAAAGAAAAAATAACGGTCACTGATTTGGCTAAACACTATTACAAAACCTATCCGAGCAAAATACTATAGGTTGATACCAAAGGTTTATCTTTACTTACAAATCAAACGAAACAGCAAACTAGAAAAATTATTTTCTAGTATTAACATGATTTTTTTGATGTTTTTACTTAAACACAGTGTTTTCCTGAAACTTTTTGACAAAAATAGGACTGTCTTTGTTTGTTAGATAAATATCTGTTTAGATAAACTGCGTGATAATCGGCATATTGTTCAAAAACTTACCAACCTAGCCTATCCACAAACGAATAGAAAAGCCGAAAGAGTGATACGAACTTTGAATTGAGATGTGGCATAATCAGCAAATATTTAGCGATTCAAAAGATAGAAAACAAAAACTTAAACGCTTTATTAATTTTTATAATACCATTAAACACCATAAAGCGATTTCAGGCAAAACGCCTTATGAGTCTTTAGAGGATTATTTTAATTATGAAGTGTAAACAACTCGGCGTTTTCATACAGATTAAGAACTAAACGCTAAAAGCTAAGGTACGGTGCAAAGGAACTGGCGGGAGAGGTAGGCGACACCGCCTCTGACGATTTGGCCGTCGTACAATACAACAGTGATATCGGGGTGGTTGTAGCCTGAATAGTCGCTCGTCAAGTAGTAGGCGTAGTCCGGGCGGAAGCCATAGTAGTACACGTCGCCCCACTCCGCGGAAAAGCTAGCGCCTATGTGACGCATGTAAGAATTACCTGATGAACTAGGTGCTGCGCCTGAAATAGAAAAATTAGCTTCTTTTCTGACCGCATTGGTTAAATCTCTTACCCGTGGCATTCGATAACCCAAACTATTACAGCATGCTAACCGGTCACTATAAGTTTTCCATTGACAAACCCGATTGACGAACCACTGTCTCAACACAAATCCATATTTTACTACCTCATCACCAGTACCAATATGTCTACCCACTAACTCAAACGTCTGCGGTAACTTTGGCTTAGTAATTGGGTTAGGATTCGGATTAAGCGGTTGATTTCTTGCCTCTGGACCTGTTAGCTTAACACGGGCGACAACTTGTCTCTTATCTTCTTTAGGAATCCAAATATCATTAGCTACAACATTTGTCACTGTTGCAGTAATTCCCTCATGCGTGACTGGTTCCCATGTCAATTCATTTATATCTACTCCACTTATGAGTAAATCAAAATATAAACCATCCATACCAGTGGTCGGAAAATTGAGGTTGTATGAGTTTGGATTGGTTGATTGAACTAAAAAGCCCTTATCAGGATTCCATATGTCAGCTGGAGCTTGCTTGCCATAACCCCATAGACTCGGCCTTGCATAATGGATAAATCCCGACGGTAGCAGTATTGCATCACTACGATTACCTGCTTGAGCCTTTTTACCATTCGCCTGTACATTCCATGACAATGACAATAACAGTGCTGATACTAGCAAAGCTGTTTTAGGTGATTTGAACGATAATTTCGAAGATATAAATAAGTTTTGTGTAAAAACTCGTCGAATAGGATTATTTGATAAATTTAAGACATTGGCTTGCCCTGTGCCAAAATGATGCTGCATATCACATTCCTTGTGCTAAATAATACTTTTTATTTAAATTTTATAACCATTCGCTTATTTAATAAGCTTATTTATCCTATAGCGATAAAAGTATAACCATAAAAAAAATAGTTAGCTAGTTTTTTTGCGAACTTTTTTGTAAAGAAATGTAAAGATGCAAACAATTCGACTTTATAGATAGGAGAATTTTATAATTAAAATATGCTGTTAACTTTATAGTTTTTGAATTTTGTCGAAATAACTGATATTGGTGATAACGTTTAATTTAAGAATTTTGATCGTAACATTTTACAACTCACATGGGCTACAAAATATGAACTACGATAACCAACGCCTACAATCGCTCTTAACCATCGGCATGATTTACTCAAATCATTATGATATTCGCCTTTTTTAAGCCTTTTCGCTTTGCTCAAAAGTGCCAAATTGTTCCTGACAAATTGGCATCCCTAACAAAGCAAAAACTCGCCAAACAGTCCAATTTGGCGTGCAGCCCTCACTCTGTTAGCAAAGCACTCCGACACAGTTAAAAGATAGGTAGATTAACCTTGCGCGTTGTGTTTTCCTCTAAAATCACTCATGTAGACTATTGATTTTATTTAAGTTTTTATTTTAATTAAATCAAGTAATTATTGGCTGATTTCTGTTTTTATTACAATGTTTTTGCTGTGTTTTTTGTGCCTTGCATACAACTAGTAACTTTCGTTAGTTAACACATTATGGGATATAAGTTTACTTTTATACTAAATAGATGTTTTATTGGAGCGGGAAACGAGGTTCGAACTCGCGACCCCGACCTTGGCAAGGTCGTGCTCTACCAACTGAGCTATTCCCGCATGAGAGTTGTTTGTTAGTGGTGCCCGGGGCGAGACTTGAACTCGCACGGCCAAAAAGGCCGAGGGATTTTAAATCCCTTGTGTCTACCGATTTCACCACCCGGGCTCAAAACACATTACCAAAAGGTAACTGCGTTTCGAATGCTGTGCATTTTACCCATCTTAATTTTGCCGTCAACTAAAAATTAAAAATTATTGTTTAACTGCTCAATGTTTGTCACTTTTTATGGCTTTTATTAATCTATCTATAAATATTAAAATTATGATCTGTTACTTTTCTCATAACGTTATTGGTATTTTGAAAACTTAAATATGGCTTAAACACTAAAAGATGAACCGCAACCGCATGTTGTTGTTGCATTGGGATTATCAACCACAAAACGAGATCCTTGTAAACCTTCTACATAATCGATGGTACCCCCAACTAGATATTGTAGGCTCATGGGATCGATAACTAAAGATACACCATTTTTTTCAATAGCTAAGTCATCTTCGTTTACCTTTTCATCGAAAGTAAAACCATACTGAAATCCACTACAACCACCGCCTGTTATATACACCCTTAATTTTAGGTTTGGGTTCTCTTCTTCAGTAACTAATGATTTAACTTTGTTGGCTGCAGCATCAGTAAAGTTAATCGGTAAAGCATCGCTCATATTCTTCTCCTAATATATTGATCTTTGCATTATATACCTTTGCTAAATGAAAATACAAAATAGAAAACTTCTATTAAATAAATTTCTCATAGTTAGCTTGAATTTATTTTGATTTTATGAATAAATACACAAAATTTTCTAGAGAGATTATCTCGATTATGCTAAACAATTTCAAATCAGAAAAACTTTATCATCAGGCTCAATCAGTTATGCCCGGTGGCGTAAATTCACCTGTTCGCACCTTTAACGGTGTTGGTGGCTCACCTTTATTTATTGAGCGTGCAAACGGTGCGTATATTTATGATGTGGACGAAAGAGCCTACATTGATTATGTTGGTTCTTGGGGGCCGATGATCCTTGGACACAATGATCCCGATGTAGCCAATGCGGTAATTAACGCTGTTCATAACGGTTTAAGTTATGGTGCACCAACCGAAATTGAAACCAAAGTTGCTAATTTGGTCACTCAATTAATGCCTTCAATTGAAATGGTGCGTATGGTAAATTCGGGAACTGAAGCGACCATGAGTGCCATCCGTGTTGCACGTGGTTTTACTGGACGTGATAAGATTATTAAATTTGAAGGCTGTTATCACGGTCATGCTGATTATTTGTTAGTTAAAGCGGGGTCTGGTGCTCTTACTTTTGGACACCCAACTTCCCCAGGTGTACCTGATGATTTTGTTAAACATACCTTAGTTTGTGATTATAACAATTTAAAATCGGTCAAAAAACAATTTGAACAATATCCCGACCAAATTGCCGCCATCATTATTGAGCCTGTTGCTGGCAATATGAATTGCGTGCCAGCAAAAAAAGAGTTTTTACACGGTTTACGAACACTTTGCGATAAGTATGGTGCGTTATTGATCATTGACGAAGTTATGACGGGCTTTAGAGTCGCTCTTGGCGGAGCTCAAGATTATTATGATGTTGTGCCCGATTTAACTTGTTTAGGTAAAATTATTGGTGGTGGTATGCCTGTTGGAGCGTTTGGTGGTCGTGCGGATATTATGATGCAATTAGCACCAACTGGTCCAATATACCAAGCTGGAACTCTTTCAGGTAATCCTGTTGCAATGGCTGCGGGTTACACAACGTTAACCAAGTTAATGGAAGTTGGGATCTATCAAGAGTTAGAAGATAAAACCGCATCGCTTGTTGATGGCTTATTGTCGGTAGCTAAAAAGCATAATGTACCATTAGTGGTGAATTATGCAGGTGGGATGTTTGGATTATTCTTTACAACTGCTTCTGAAGTAACCACTTATCAAGATGTGATGCAGTGTAATGTTGAATTATTTAAGAAATTCTATCATCATATGCTAAATGAAGGTGTTTATTTTGCACCGTCAGCTTTCGAAGCTGGTTTCATGTCACTTAAGCACACAAACAAAGAGATCAATCACACCATTGATGCAGCAAGTCGTTTTTTTAATAACTTAGTTTAAATGTATAGCACTTTTTATATTTCCAATTAAAAATTAAACTATTAAAATAGGTAATAATTATATGGTTAATCCACTTAAAGAAGGTGAAAAAGCACCACAATTTTCGTTGCCAGACCAAGATGGAGAGCTTGTAGGCTTAAATGACTTTAAAGGCAAACGTGTTTTAATTTATTTTTACCCAAAAGCGATGACGCCTGGTTGCACTGTGCAAGCATGTAATTTGCGAGATTGTTCTGATGAGTTCAAAAAATACAATGTGGCGATTCTTGGTATAAGTACCGATAAACCTGAGAAGTTATCTCGATTTATTGAAAAAGAGCTGTTAAATTTTACGTTGCTTTCTGACGAAAATCATGAAGTTGCTCAAGCATTTGGTACTTGGGGCGAAAAAGAGTTTATGGGGAAAACCTATGATGGAATTCACCGTATAAGCTTTTTAATCAGTAAAGACGGTAAAATCGAAAAAGTGTTTGACGATTTCAAAACCGCCAACCATCACGAAGTAGTTTTAGACTATCTTAAAAAACACAGCAAATAGTTCTGATTAAAAGCAGATTAACCATTAATCTGCTTTTACTTCGCTATTGATAGTATTTAATTCGTCTGGTTTTGGCCATGCATTTATAATTGCCTTAACTAATGTAGCCAAAGGTATTGCAAAAAATATTCCCCAAAATCCCCATAAACCTCCAAACACAATTACCGCTAAAATAATTACTAATGGATGTAAATTAAGTTTTTCAGAAAATAAGCAAGGTACTAATAAATTACCATCTAATGCTTGTATTAATACATAGAAAAACAACAAATAACCAAATTGTGCGCTTAATCCCCATTGAAATAACGCAATTAATACAACTGGAATACTTGAAATAATAATACCAACGTAAGGCACTAATACAGATAATCCAACAAGCACGGCTAATAAAAGTCCATAATCTAACCCAAAATACCAAAAAGGAATATAGATACAAATGGATAAAATAATTATATGTAGTACATTGCCTACTATATAATTGGATATTTGCATATCCATTTCAGCAGCAACTTTATTTAAAATTGTACGGTTCTTAGGCAAGATTTTTGAACAGTATCCCCATATTTTTGTTTTGTCCTTTAATAAAAAAAATATCATTATGGGTACTAATACCCCATTAATTGCAACAGATACTAGCCCTAATAAAGACACAATGGAAAATTGCAATAACGAATTGCCGGTTTGCACAACTTTGTTGGTAATACCTTGGATGACCGAGTCGAATAAGCCAACATCAATTAGTTTAGGGTAGTGTTCAGGCAAGGTGGTTAAAAAGTTGTTTGCAAAATTTAGCATGTTTGGAATATTAGTGATTAAGCTAATGCTTTGTTGCCAAATTAATGGTAATAAAATCATAAATCCGACTAATACAATCATTAAAAAAAGCAGTAACACCATTACAACTGCCAGTGTTCTTGGTATGTTTTTTTTATGTAGATAGTTAACCGGTCTATCAAGTAAATAAGATAGTACAATTGCAATTAAAACCGGTAGAAGAATTTTATTGAAAAAATAGATAATAATAAATAAGCCAACAATAACAGCCATTAGCGAAACAACATGCGGATCGCTAAAGCGTTTTTTATACCATTCTATGAACATTTTTAGCATTAAAATACTCCTATTTTGCTGACTTTTTAAATAATAACTTCGTTTGGTTATTTTTTTAAACCACCCAATATACCACGGGTGATCTGTTTGCCGATTTGATTAACAATTTGCCTTGTTGCGCTTTTGGCTATTTTTTGGGTGATATCATCGTGTTGTCCACCTCTTGGCCCCTTAGTACCAAAAAGTAGTGTGCTTAAAAAATTTAGCAACCCACCATTATTTTGTTTATTATTTTTATCATCGTCTATTTTTGTATCGCTACCATTGCTGTTTTGATCGGATTGGTTATTTAACGAAAATCCATTTTTCAGTATTTCATAAGCGGATTGTCGATCTATGGTTTGTGCGTATTTGTTGTAAAAACATGATTGGCGAATAATAGTTAATTGATCTTCTGGCAACATAGGCCCCATTTTTGAACTCGGTGCAATAACATAACCACGTTCAACCATGTTTGGACGGCCTTTTTCATCTAGAAACGAGATAAGAGCTTCACCAACACCTAATTCCATTATTGCTTTTTCAGTATCAAAACTTGGATTGGCGCGCATAGTTTGGGCAGCCGATTTTACAGTTTTTTGATCTTTTGGGGTAAATGCGCGTAAGGCATGTTGCACACGATTGCCTAATTGCCCTAAAACTGTATCAGGAATATCACTCGGATTCTGAGAAGAAAAATAAACCCCGACCCCTTTAGAACGAATTAAACGCACCACTTGTTCTATTTTTGCTAATAATGCAGGCGAAATGTCATTAAAAAGTAAGTGAGCTTCGTCAAAAAAGAAAACAAGTTTCGGCTTATCAAGATCACCTACTTCTGGCAAATGCTCAAAAAGTTCTGACAATAGCCACAATAAAAAGACTGAATATAATTTTGGCGAGTTATATAACTTTTCGGCCGATAAGATGTTAATTATACCGTAACCTTTAGGATTAACTTGCATTAAATCTTGAATGTTAAGCATTGGTTCACCAAAGAAAAATTCGGCACCTTGTTGTTCAAGAGTTAACAATCCACGTTGAATTGCGCCAATTGACGATAGCGAAATGTTTCCATATTGTGTGGTAAATTTTTTAGCGTTATCACCAACAAATTGAATTAATGCTCGAAGATCTTTAAAGTCAATTAATAATAAATTGTTATCATCAGCGATTTTAAATATCAACTGTAATACACCTGCTTGAACGTTATTTAAATCGAGTAACTGACCAAGCAAAATAGGCCCTATATCTGACACAGTGCTACGAACGGGGATTCCTTTTTCAGCAAATACATCCCATAATTCAATGGGTGACGAGTCTGGTTGCCAATTATTAACTTCAATACTCGCTAAACGAGCTTGTAGTTTTTCAGTTAATTTGCCCTTTTCACCAATCCCAGTTAGGTCGCCTTTAACATCAGCAAGAAAGACAGGTACACCTATTTTTGAAAAACCTTCTGCCATTTTTTGTAATGTCACTGTTTTACCTGTACCAGTTGCGCCAGTAATTAAACCATGACGATTAGCTAATGCAGCAATAATTGATAAATCTTTACCATGACTTTTGGCAACTACAATCGACTCACTCATGGAATAACTCCCTTGTTGTTTTTTACTCTGCAATAAAAACAGTTTTGTTATAAAAATATATTTGGTTATTAAAACAATTTTTCTATTAAAACTACACATAATATTGTATTCTGAATTAGCAATAGCTGCTATTGTTATTATTCTAACTAGCCCATATAAGGAGGCACTATGTTTCCAGAATATCGAGAATTAATTTCCAAATTAAAAAATACCGATTTACGTTTTCAAAAATTATTCGACCAACATAATGAGCTCGACCAAAAAATTAAAAATATTGAATCTGGAATTATTGTCAATACCTCTGAAACGATAGAGGCATTAAAAAAACAGAAACTTAAAATTAAAGATGAAATTCATGAAATTCTAAAAAAAGCGTCTGAAATTATCTAAACTTTTAATTACCTACAACTTGTAATTATTTTAATTAATCGTTGTATTTCAAACTAATAAACAATTAAACAAAAACCCCAATAATTGGGGTTTTTTATTATGTGTTAACTTAAAATCCTTGCGCTAACTATTTTATATTTAATTGCTTAATTTTGCTTGAGTTTTTTTGTTTTCGGCTTTTAATTAGCATAATTAAATTTTTATGTGGTGTTTTCATAGATTATTTCCTTTGTTATTATTTTATATTTAACATTTTGATTTTTAGTATTTTTTAAATACATACTTCTTAAATTAGCTAAGCGATATTAGTATCACTTAGCTGTTATTAGTTAATTAAAACCATTGTCCAAAACGTTTGATATAGATACGTTTCATTAATTGTGCAACGCAGCAATAGCTAAATAGAGTTGCTAAAAGCCATGGAAAGTATGACCAAGGTAATGGTTGTAGTCCAATTAACCCACTTAGTGGAGAAAATGGAATATAAATACCAATAGCCATAACTAACAAAGTCATCACAATAACAGGAAATGCCGCCGTGCTTTGCACAAATGGAATTTTTTGTGTTCTTAGCATGTGCACAACCAAAGTTTGCGATAATAACCCTTCAATAAACCATCCTGAATGAAATAGTGATTGAGCTTCAACACTATTAGCACTAAATACAAACCACATTAATGCATAAGTTGTGATATCAAAAATAGACGATGTAGGCCCAATCCAAATCATAAAACGTCTAATATTTAACGCATTCCATTTACGTGGTTTTTGTAAAAATTCATTGTCCATTTTGTCCCATGGCAATGAGAGTTGTGAAATATCATACAATAAGTTTTGAATAAGTAAATGTATCGCTAGCATAGGTAAAAATGGTAGAAACGCACTAGCAACCAATACTGAAAAAATATTGCCAAAATTAGAACTTGCTGTCATGTTTAGATATTTCATGATATTGCCAAAGGTCTCGCGGCCACATATTACACCTTCTTCTAAAACCATTAAGCTTTTTTCAAGTAAAATAATATCAGCAGATTCTTTAGCGATGTCGGTTGCAGTATCGACCGAAATCCCTACATCTGCATCGCGAAGTGCTGGTGCATCGTTAATACCATCGCCTAAAAAACCAACTGTATGTCCATTATCTTGCAACAACCGAATAATTCGCGATTTTTGCAGCGGCGTTAATTTTGCAAAAATAGTGTGCTGTTCGATCTGTTTTTTTAGCTCGACATCATCCATTTTTTCAATTTCAGTGCCAAGTAATGGGGTGCCTGGTTCTAAACCAACTTCTCGGCAAACTTTAATGGTGATGATTTCGTTATCACCAGTTAAAACTTTAACACCCACACCATGCTCATTCAATGCCGAAATAGCTTCAAATGCGCTTTCTTTTGGTGGATCTAAAAAAGTTAAAAAGCCACGAATGGCGAGCGCAGTTTCGTCCTGCACTGTGTATTGTGGTTTTGTTTCACTTGCCGGAATGTTTTTTACTCCAACGGCTAACACTCTAAAACCTTCTTTATTATATTCATGTGCTAATGCGATCAAAGCTTGTTTACGTTCATCGTTTAATGGTAAATATTCGTCATTTTCATAAACGTAACTGGCAATGGACAGCATTTCTTCAACTGCGCCTTTACAAATCATCAAATGGTTATCATCACCATTTTGTACCACCACCGATAAACGCCGGCGTACAAAATCAAATGGTAATTCATCAATTTTTTTGTATAAGCTAACACCTACCTTTTTCATGCTGGTTTTTTCTTCGGCAAAACGAATGATCGCTTTATCCATCAAGTTTTTCATACCGCTTTGATAATAACTGTTAAGCCATGCAAGTTCCAAAACAGATGAATCAACTTGACCTTTTATATCAAGATGATGTTCTAAAATGATTTTATCTTGTGTTAATGTCCCCGTTTTATCAGTACATAAAATGTCCATCGCCCCAAAATTTTGGATTGCGTTGAGTCTTTTAACAACCACTTTACGTTTTGCCATACCAACAGCGCCTTTTGCTAGATTAGCGCTCACAATCATTGGTAACATTTCAGGCGTCAAGCCAACGGCCACAGCTAATGCAAAAAGCGCAGCATCGCCCCAATCATTTTTTGAAAAACCATTAATAAAAAATACAATTGGCACCATAATTAGCATAAAGCGAATAAGCAACCAGCTAACGCTATTAACACCGCGATCAAACGAAGTTTCAGCACGAGATCCTACAATTGATTTTGCCAATGAGCCAAAATGAGTATCCCCCCCTGTTGCAACAACAATAGCTGTGGCGGTTCCACTAACAACGTTGGTTCCCATGTAACAAATGTTATTAACATCAAGCAAATTATCTTTGTTGATGTTTGATGTTTCGATATTATCGGATGTTTTTTGTGTTACAGCACCTAATGTGTCGTACTTTTCAACTGGAATCGATTCGCCTGTTAATACGGCTTGGCTAACAAATAAATCCCGAGATTCAATCAATCGAATATCTGCTGGGATCATGTCTCCAGCCGACAAGTAAACAATATCCCCAGGAACAATTTCACTTAATGGAATTTCAATACGTTCTGGGCTCATATCTTTATGCGCACGTCTTAGCACCGTTGCTGTTGTACGAATCATCGATTTTAACGCTTCAGCCGCTTTATTCGATCTAAATTCCTGCCAAAAACGCAATAATCCACTCAGTGATACCATAGTTAGAATAATGATAATACTGGTTAAATCTGTTTCTTCACCATTTTGCAAAGGTAACCAAAAATCAGTCACAAAACTGACAATAGCTAACGCTAATAATACAAATATAAATGGATTATTAAACGCCATTAATAGTTGTATTAAAACTGATGGTACCTTTTCGCGTGCGACTTCATTTTTTCCATATGTTTCAATTCTCGACTTTGCACTTTCTTGTGTTAATCCTGAAAGGCTGGATTGAAATTTAGCTAAAATACTATCAAGACTGCTTTGAGCTTCGTTGATAGCTTTAATATCTACACTATTTTGTGCTTTAGTTTTTGATGTATTTTTTGTCATCATGAGTACCTATATTCATAATTTTGGCAAAAGTAGGCCAACTTATTGTTACTAAATAACAATAAATAATTAAATTTTATGATTAACTAAAATTTAGTGCATAACAAAAGTAGCCTATAAAGCTATTTTTTATAGCTTGGGCTGAGCATTAAATTTGATTAGCAAACAGAATTAATTAAGAATTTAGATACAACTCGGTGGTTCTAAATGTTTTTCTGAAAGATGTAAAACACGCACCATTAAGCTTTGCGCGCATTGATGTTTTGAATTTGTGTGATAGCGTGTAAAAAAATACATATTGTTCACCGTTACCGTTTTATCAATTTCGGTTTGTGAACTGAAAAAATGGTTATTTAGACAGGTTCATTAACCGATAATGATGTGTTTAAATTTGTCTCCCCTAGTATTGGGGTGACCCGATTGAGTGTCCATATTTCTCCTGTAAATTGAACTCTTCACTTTATATTTCAACTTCCCTTCACTCTCGTTTTTAACTTCCATAATAGCTAAAAAAGGAAGAAAAGCTCAAAAGGTGGGCTCTTTATACTCTTTTAAGGAATAGAAGTCAATCAACCTCACGAAAAAATAAATACAGTTGTTGAAAAATAGTACTTGTCGCTGTTTTTATCTTCACACTTTATATAAATTTGGTAATCTTATTATTTAATAAAATATACAATCGCTACACTATTAACTAACATAAATATTTTAAATGGAACTGTCTGAATTACACCATAATAATCGGTTAATTTGGTAATTATTTTTGTGATTTCTTTTATCGCATTTATTTAATATAACGTACTCAAAACGGCTAACTTGGATAATATTATTAATATATGCTGATATTTGATCGAGTTATAAAAATAATAAAAGAGAAAACATACTTAAAATTATTATTTAGCTAGTGTATAGCATAGCTATATTAATAAATAGAATGAACAGTATTATTAAATTTCATCCTATTTTTATAGAGATATAGAGGTTAAACTTAAATATTCAATCTTGCATTTTTTAACTGATCAACAAGATCTAACAGTGATAAATTGAGTTGATACATAAATTGTTGGTACGAAAACTCTTTTTTACTAATTTCGTTTAATTGCAATTCCCAATGGGCGGTCATGTCTGGCATCGACATTATATCTGGTAGTGATAAAATCAGATTTTTACCAACTTCGGTTGAACGAATTGCTTTGCCTTGACGAGTTAAATATTGACGTTTAAATAACAATTCAATAATGCCAGCCCTTGTTGCTTCTGTACCTAAACCATCGGTTTCACGCAGTATTTTTTTGATTTCTGGATCTTTAACAAATCTGGCAATCCCCGTCATCGCAGACAACAGTGTTGCGTCGGTAAATGGTCTGGGTGGCTGAGTTTCTTTGCTAACCAGTTCTGTATCAATACATTGCACGGTTTCACCCTTTTTAACTAATTTAGTTAATAAACCATTACTTTCATTGTCATCCATATCGGTTGGGGATTGATAGTTTTTAGTTCTAAATAAAACCTTCCAACCTTCATCAAGCATTTGGTTAGTTTTAGAAATAAATTTTCCACCTTGAATATCTACATCAATTTGCAATTCAGCATATTTAGATGCTGGATAAAATTGAGCTAAATATTGCATTGCCACAACTTGATAAACTGCCTTTTCGTTATCAGTTAAGTTTTCCATTTTAGCTTTACGCAATGTTGGAATAATGGCGTGATGTGCTTCCACTTTTTTATCATTCCAAGTTTTGGAACGTAAATTAAAATCAGCATTATCAACAGCAGTTCGCAGTTCTGGGCAGTTATTTTCAATGGCAGACTTTACACCTGTAATTTGTTTTAAGTGTTCTTCGGGCAGGAAACGGCAATCCGATCTTGGGTAGGTAATTAATTTATGTTTTTCATATAACGATTGGCTAATATCAAGCACATCTTGGGCACTCAGCCCATTTTTTTTAGCCATTTCAATTTGTAGTGCCGATAAATTAAATGGCATTGGAGGCGCCAGTTCTTTCTTTTTATTACTAACTTTATCAATTGTGCCTGATTGATTATTAATACGCTGACAAACATTTTCGGCCAATTTTTTAACTAAAATACGCCCTTCTTCATCCTGATAAGGTGCACAAGCTTCGCTCGGTTGCCATTTGGCTTTAAATATTTCATTATCTTTGGTTTGTAGCACAGTAAAAACTTCATAAAATGGTTTAGGTACAAATTGCTCTATCTCTAAATCTCGCCTAACCACTAACCCTAAAATAGGGGTTTGTACTCGCCCAATTGATAATACACCTCGATAACCGTTTTTTTGACCAACAATGGTACAAAGCCTACTCATATTAATTCCATACAACCAATCGGCTCGAGCTCTTGCTAATGCTGAGATTGATAAAGGAATAAAATCTTGATTGCTACGTAATTGTTGCAATGATTTTTCAACAGCGCTGGCATTCAAATCGCTAATTAAACAGCGTTGAATTGCTTTGCGCTTATCTGGCGATAACTGGCAATAATTTAAAACTTCATCTACTAGTAGCTGCCCTTCCCTATCAGGGTCACCGGCATGTACTATTTGCTCAGCTGACTTAATCAAACCTACTAAAATATTAAATTGTTTTTCTGTATTTCCTTTAGGCATTAATATCCATCTTTCAGGCACTATGGGTAAATCATTAATCACCCATTTTTTATATCGAGGATCATAAACTTCTGGTGTAGCTTGCTCAAGGAGATGACCAATGCACCAACTAACCACATCACCATTACTTGCTTTAATAAAGCCATTACCTTTTTGATGAGGTTTTGGTAATACATCAGCGATAGCCCTTGCTAAACTGGGCTTTTCGGCAATAAATAAACGATAAGATTGATTAGGTTGCATAAGAATAATTATTCATTAAAATTTAAAATAAGATAACTTTGAATTAGCGTTAATTTTATGGTTTTAAATAAAAAGTCAATTATATTCTTATACTCAACTTTATAAACGTTCATAAATTTTCATCCATTTTTTAAAAGATGCTTTATTACCACCATTTTTTATATTTAAGCCAAATAACTGAAATAACACAAATAATAACAAGTAGTAATATTAAACCTATAAAAGACCAACTTTCGCTACTAAAAGGAATACCAGCTAAATTGACACCAAGCAAACTGGTTAAAAACGTAATAGGTGTAAAAATTATGGTAAAGAGTGACATTAAATAGATTCTTTTATTGGTTGATTCGGCCAAGAAGCTATTAATTTGTTCCATAATTGAAGCTATTCTTAATAAACAGCTATCAATATCTGATACATAATGGTTTTGTTGATAGGAAATGTCATGTAAGCGTTGGCGATCGTTATCGTCAATCCATGATATTCTTTCAGTTGAAATTTTTACAAAAATATCACGTTGTGGCGATAACAACCGACGTAAGACGATCAACTGTTTACGAACTCGACCGATTTCTTTATAAGAAAAGATACGTTGGTTTAAAACAGATTCCTCTAACTTAATGATTTTATTGTGAACACTATCAAATGATAAATTAACTTGATCACTAATTAAATCAGACATTTGAATCAACCAATCAGCAACATCCACAGGCCCTATACCTTTTTCTAAATGATCTTTTAATTCAGCAATAGCCGAAATTTGTTGATGCCGCGTTGAAATAATCATATTATCAGTTATATAAAAACGAAAGGTAACAATAGGATCGGGAAGCTCATTGGGAACAAAATTAACCCCTTTTAAAACCACTAAAACACCCGACTCAAAACGAATTTCCTTGGATATTTGCTTAGGTTTTAGCAATTCATTTTTAATCAAATCTGGAACTAGATTTGTATTATTTACCCAATTGATGGTTTCTTGTTTAGCAAAATCTAAATGAATCCAAAATGGTTGTGAAATTGAAGGTTCACTTTGTTCATTGAGCGGTATCGCTTTGCCTTTACCATCTAATTGGCAACAAAAAGCTGGTTTAGCCTCTAAAAGATGTGAAACAGAAATAGAACTTACACTATTTTGATTAGTCATTAGCGATCTCATTTATTGTTTTTTCAAATTATATACCTAATTTATCTTAAATTGGAGCCATCAACTAGCGTTTAATTATTTTACTTAAGGTATTAAAACCAATCCGTTAAGCTCATACTGGTACAGGTTAACCTGCCCAGCAGTCCAATCGGGGTTGGCTGAGTAAATCTACCTATATCAGGATCATAATAACTAAAAGTATTGTAATGTAAGCTGGTTCTTATGTATAAATATTGTCTTCAATACCAATTGGGATCAAATTAACCTGACGGCTATTATTTATAAACCATATAAATCATCTAGATCATCTTCACACACTAATTTAGAAACAAATTCAAAAGCTATTGCATAGAAAAAGAGTACTCTTATCTTGATTATCCGTTAAAGATAAATTATCAGACCATGTGTCAAGAGTGTAATAGTATATTTTTCCATTATTAATATCGATGCAGAAATAATTGCCACCTGCTTCAATCGCAAAAGGTAAAAAAGTTTCCGGTATTAACTTTCTATCCCATAAATCTTTTGCTATGGAAGGCATTAAATAGTTTTTGTCATTATTAAACTTTTTATAGTATTTAACGGGTATTAGTTTATGAATTGCAACCCATTCAAATTCACCTTCAGGATCCAACCAAGCATTATTCTCTGGAATTCCTCCATTGTGGTGTAACAGGAATTGTCTTAATTGAACAGGAATTTTTATCTTTAAGAGTTTTTCAACCTCATTTAGGTCAACGCTATTAATTGCTTGTTCAGAGTCATAAAATTTATTACTTGCTCTTGGTTTAATATCTTCATATTCAACGATTTCTTCTTTATCTTGCTCCTCATTATAAGTTAAAGAATTTAAAAAATCTCCTAATGAATCAAAAAAATAGGTGCTGTTTTTTTAAATTTTGTTCTTTATTTATCCTAGATTACACCATGAAGTGCAATTCTTCTTAACTCCTTAGAATAAAAATCGGCAGGGCTTTTAAACTTATGCCGTTTTCTTGGGCGTGTGTTCAATAGATATTGAATTTTCTTTATCTGTTTGTCGTCAACTACTGAAATGGCCGCTGACTTAGGTATAAACTGACGTATTAAGCCATTGGTGTTTTCATTTGTGTCTCTTTGCCAGCTTTTATAAGGCTCTGCAAAGTACACGGTAGTATTTAAATAATGCTCAATAGCATGATGATAATTAAATTCGGTTCCATTATCAAAGGTGATGCTTTTAACCATTTTTTTAAACGGCGTTAGCAATTTTATTATCATATCTCTCGTTTCGGAGGCGGTACGTTGATTGAGGCGCCCAATTAATACTAGCCCTGTTTTGCGTTCAACTAATGTCACCAATGCTTGCTTGTCTTTACGGCTAATAATCGTATCTCCCTCTCAATGTCCTCGCGTTTTCCTGCTTTCTACATAACTTGGACGTTGTTTAATTGACCATTTATATCGGCGGTCTCCTTCTTTAATACTCGGTGCCTTACAATGCCTATAGGCTTTGCCTTCTCGCCTTAGATAAGGTTTGAATTGTTCATAGCGCGCTTTATTTTGATAAAGATAGTTATAGATTGATTGGACGCTGACTTTCTTTAAACGTGCAGCAATCTGCTCTGGGCTGTAATAAAGCATGAGGTATTTTTCAACTTGGCGCCATACCGAAGACTCTATTGGCTTACCATTACCGCTGTTTTTCCGCCTTTTCCTAGCTAAGGTTACCGCATCATGTGCTTGATAGGCTTGATTAGGTTTTGAGTTTCTTTTTATCTCTCGACTTATTGTCGAAGGATGTCTATT
>NZ_LZHJ01000128.1:0-1667 GCF_001690815.1 Gilliamella sp. GillExp13
CACATGATATAGCCATTGATTATATAAAGCCGGTAGCCCTTATCAAAATGGTTATATTGAACGATTTAATCGTACCTATCGTACTGAAGTACTTGATTTATATCTTTTTAACAACTTAGCACAAGCTAGGTGAATAACCGAAGAATGGCTAACGATTTATAACACCGAAAGACCGCATGAGGCATTAAATAACATGACACCGATTGAGTATAAAACACTAAAACAAGCAGCTTAATTTTCTACGTGAGTTGTGTACTAAGTTTGGGGCATTTACAATCACTTGCCGCTGGTCCTGTCAACCTAACGCGTGTTACGACTTTTCCAGAATCCTCAGGAGGAAACATACCTTCAGCCACTTCTCTTGTCACTGTCGCAGTGATTCCTTCATGCGTAACAGATTTCCATGTCAATTCATTTATATCCACTCCAGTTATAAGTAAATCAAAATATAAATTATGCGCACCTGTGGTCGGGAAATTTAGGTTGTATAAATCAGGATTAGTTGATTGAACTAAGAAGTCCTTCATCGGATTCCATATACCATCTGAATCATCGATATACATAAAATCAAGATTTGGCCTTGCGAATTCTACTTTTATACAAACATCATTATCTGATACATTAGGATTAATATAATACGTTACGCTACCTTCTGCGAAGTTACTCGTTCCTGGCACACCATACATACCCTTTTGTATTACTTAATTCTACTTTATAAGGTGCATTACATGTCGTTAATGCATCACTACGATTAACTGTTTTATTATTTTTATCTGTAATACTCAACGTGATCACCCCATCTGCTGTTAGACCATCTTGTCCGTCTCCATCATCATCGCGCCATTTATTTTGTGTCACCAACTCATTTAAGCTCACTGAATCAGATGATGGCAGAACTATCATTTCAATATCAGCCAAAGTATCCCCTACATTAGGTAACTTGATTGGCGCTGTCGGTGATGAGGGATTATTTTGTGGTGTAAATATACGACCGTCTGATAACTTAATAGTTAATAAATCATCTGTGGTAGTCAATTTGGTAGTACCATCATCAAGCGTTAAATAGGGGGCTGTGCCTTGAATGGTATTTGATGTAGTGGCCGATAACGCTTGCGATTCCAATGAATACGGCAATAACAACAACAGCGCCAGTACCAATTGAATTTCCTAGATTACACCATGAAGAGCAATTCTTCTTAGCTCCTTAGAATAAAAATCGGCAGGGCTTTTAAACTTATGCCGTTTTCTTGGGCGTGTGTTCAATAGATATTGTATTTTCTTTATCTGTTTGTCGTCAACTACTGAAATGGCCGCTGACTTAGGTATAAACTGACGTATTAAGCCATTGGTGTTTTCATTTGTGCCTCTTTGCCAGCTTTTATAAGGCTCCGCAAAGTACACGTGGTATTTAAATAATGCTCAATAGCATGATGATAATTAAATTCGGTTCCATTATCAAAGGTGATGCTTTTAACCATTTTTTTAAACGGCATTAGCAATTTTATTATCATATCTCTCGTTTCGGAGGCGGTACGTTGATTGAGGCGCCCAATTAATACTAGCCCTGTTTTGCGTTCAACTAATGTCACCAATGCTTGCTTGTCTTTACGGCTAATAATCGTATCTCCCTCCCAATGTCCTCGCGTTTTCCGGCTTTCTACATAACT
>NZ_LZHJ01000129.1:0-1100 GCF_001690815.1 Gilliamella sp. GillExp13
CAATATCTATTGAACACACGCCCAAGAAAACGGCATAAGTTTAAAAGCCCTGCCGATTTTTATTCTAAGGAGCTAAGAAGAATTGCACTTCATGGTGTAATCTAGGTGTGCTAAGTTGTTAAAAAGATATAAATCAAGTACTTCAGTACGATAGGTACGATTAAATCGTTCAATATAACCATTTTGATAAGGGCTACCGGGCTTTATATAATCAATGGCTATATCATGTGATTTAGCCCAGTTTATAAAGGTTTTTCCTGTAAATTCTGGCCCATTATCGACCCGTATTTTTAATGGATATCCATGATATTCGGTCAGTTTATCTAAGTAACGGGTAATCCTTCCTGCTGGTAAGCTGACTGCATATCAATACCTAACGCCTCACGATTAAAGTCATCGATGACATTGAATGTCCTGATTACGGCTACTATCACTCATAAAATCCATTGAACAACATTCACCTTGTTTATTAGGCACAAATAGCTTTTCCGGGCATCGTGGAGGAATGCGTTTTTTTCGTTTTACTCTGAGATTAAGCTTTAATTCACAATACACCCGATAAACACGCTTATGGTTCCATTGATAGCCGAGCTTTCTGATACGATTAAAGCATTTAGGAAAGCCCCAGCGTAAATGCCGGTCTGTGATAGCATTCAATACCGAAACAATCACCGAATCATCCTGTAACTTAGGTTGATAATAGTAAGCACACGGTTTAAGCCAACGATAGCGCAGCTCATAGCTATAGTAACAGAATGATTTTGTTGTAGTTGCTGTGCCCACGTTTTACGGGCCTTTGTGGGCACTAAAGCTTTTTTATGATTTCTTCCTGAAGCTGTGATTTTAAGCTCAGCTCGGCAAACATCTGCTTAAGTTTGCGGTTTTCAGCCTCCAGCTCTTTTAAGCGTTTGATATCCGAAGTTTCCATGCCGCCGTATTTTTCCCGCCATTTATAAAAAGTTGAATTACCCATACCATATTTACGGCAGAGTTCCTTGACAGGAATACCTGCTTCAGCTTCTTTTAAAATAGCGACGATTTGATGTTCAGTCATTTTTTTCATCATTAAATCCCCTTTTACTTTTATCATAGAGAATTTT
>NZ_LZHJ01000130.1:0-9167 GCF_001690815.1 Gilliamella sp. GillExp13
TAATCGAGAAATAGTGGGGCGAAGTGCTGGCAGGCATAAAACAGCGGCACTGGTCATGCAAGCTATGAGTCAAATTCCAATGAACTTACAGACGATTGAGTTGTTTCATTCTGATAGAGGAAAAGAGTTTGATAATCATTTGATTGATGAATGTTTAACAGCATTTGGAATTAAACGGTCTTTAAGTCGCAAAGGCTGCCCCTATGATAACGCAATTGCAGAAAGCACATTCAAAGCAGTGAAAACAGAATTTGTGTCAAATACTATTTTTGATTCACTGGCGCAACTTAAATTGGAATTTAATCACTATGTGGATTGGTTTAATTATAATCGACTTCATTCAACATTAAATTACCAGTCGCCGATTGAATACAAAAGAAATCGATGACCTTATCTTTTTGGTACTAAAAAGTGTGGACATACCACGTTGATACCAAACATTTACCTTTACTTAAAAATGAAATAAAAAAGAAAACTAGAGAATATTTATTGGCATTGATGATTTTCACGTGAGCTTTATACAGGTATTTACCCCGATAAATCCCAATTTAGCTCAGCACAGTTTTTACACAATGAAGTATTAACCCAATGTCCTTATACCACTACATGTATTTATTCCGATAATGGACGTAAATATCAAGACACCAGCGAACACCTATTTGTTAAAACGTGTAATAACCATCGTATTAATCAAAAATTCATGGCCTGCCCACAAACGAATGGAAAAGCCGAAAGAGTGATACGAACTTTGAATTGCGATGTGACATAATCAGCATATATTTAGCGATTCAATAGATAGAAAACAAAACCTTAAACACTTTATTAATTTTTATAATACCGTTAAACCGCATAAAAGCGATTTTTGGAAAAACGCCTTATGAGTTTTTAGAAGATTATTTTAGTCATGAAGTGTAAACAACTTGGCGTTTTCCTACATATGACAGAAGTTGAATATCTGAAAAAGATATATATCCTTATTAGGTAGTATTCAACTATTTTATAAAATCACCGCCCTATCCCATAATCTCTCAACTTATTCGCAATCGCTGTATGCGACACACCTAATCTTTTGGCCAGCTTTCTTGAGCTTGGGTATTGATCATATAATTTTAATAAGATCTCTTTTTCAAACTGTTTAGTTATTTCATCAAGCGTTTTATTTTCAATATTGTTGACCCACGATAATTGTGATGTGATTGGAGTCGGTAACACAATGTCTTTGACCGTTAACCTAGGCGAGATCAATTGCGCTAATGCTGAATAAAGTATGTTTTTAAGTTGCCTTACATTACCTGGCCATGAGTAACGGGTAAAATTATCAATAACATTATTGTCAATTGTTGGCGGTATGATGCCTTGTTTATTGGCATATTCATTTACAAAAATATGTGTAAGTAGTTCAATATCGTCTTTACGCTGTTGTAAAGAAGGTAAATTAAGCGATAGTACGTTAAGTCGATAATAAAGATCTTTTCTAAATTTACCTTGTTCGACCAAATCAGCTAAATCGACTTTTGTTGCACAAATAATTCTAACATCGACATAAACTTCATCATCATCACCCACACGGCGGAAATAACCATCATTGATAAAACGTAATAATTTAGTTTGCATTTGAAAAGACATCTCATCAATGCCATCAAGCAATACTGAGCCACCGTTGGCTTGTTCAAAAAAGCCTTTTTTACCTTCAATAGCGCCAGGATAAGCACCAGCTGCATGCCCGTATAATTCACTTTCAACAACCTCATCTGGCATAGCTGCACAATTTAATGCTAGAAAAGCCTGATCGCCACGAGAACTGTATTGATGACAAGCATTAGCAAGTAAATCTTTACCTGTACCAGTTTCGCCAGAGATAAGTAATGGTTCTCTTTGCATTGAGAATGCTTTAGCTTGAGCGATAAGTTTTTGCATGACTAAACTTTGGCTGGCAAAAATATCAAAAGCTTGAGAACCAACAACCTTTATTTTTGATAACCTTTTTTTTAAATACTCAATTGGTTGTAAAATAAATATTGTTTTAGATGATTCCATCACTTTTTGCAATAAAACGTGCTGAGAATCTAACACAATAATCGTATCATCTTGCCCATCTATATTTATTGTATTATCAAGATTGAAGACCTTTTGATAATTAAAGGGTTGATTTAATACTAAATCGTTTTGAGCGAATAGTGCTCTAGCTACATGATTATAGGTAACCAGAAGTTGGTCATTATCCATTTCAATGATTGCTGCTTGCATACTCTGTCCACTTTTCATTAAGTTTTAATAAATTATCACGACGATATTGCCACTCAGAACTTTTTGTTAATTCTACATAGGTGATTTTTGTATTGGTTAATAAACATTTTGCTTTATCTGATGTTAAGGAATTAATCTTATCTAATGCTGCTAATTGGTCTAAAATAGCTAATGTCCCTTGCCTATTATTACAAGCTAAAAGCAGATCGCAACCTGCTGATAATGCCGTTTGGGCTCGCTCAGCATAATTACCCATTATTGAAGCACCTTCCATTGATAAATCATCAGAAAAGATTACACCATCAAAATGTAATTGCTCACGAAGCACTGTTTTAAGCCAATATGGCGAACCGCTAGCAGGTTTATTATTAAAAGCAGGATAGATAACATGAGCAGGCATGATTGCATCAAGTTTTTTATCCGCAATCAATTTGGCAAAAATTTGCATATCAAGTTCGATAAGCGACTTTTCGCGATAATCTACAGGCGTTTCCTTGTGTGAATCAGCAATCACATGACCATGCCCAGGAAAATGTTTGCCCGTAGTTTTCATACCTGCAGCATGCATACCATCAATCATAGCGGAAGCAACGTGATAAGCAACATTGACATCTTGATGAAAAGAACGTGTACCGATAGCAAGACAATCGTGACCTAAATCTAAAACGGGTGCATAGCTAAGATCGATATCAAAAGCAATAAGTTCCATAGCCAGAACCCAACCGGCATCAAAAGCTAATGATTTAGCTTGTTCAAGATCATTAAGAACCGCAAAAGATTGCGCTGGAGGTATAGAAGTAAAACCGTCTCTAAAACGCTGAACACGCCCTCCTTCATGATCGACCGAAATTAATAAACGCTGTGAAGAGGCAGCTCGAATCTGTTTTATCAATGCCATCAGTTGAGCTTGATCTTGATAATTACGACTAAATAAAATCACCCCTGCAATCAACGGATTTTGCAACAGTTTTTTATCTTCTTCAGTTAATGCTAAACCTTCAACATCAATCAACAATGGTCCCATTATTTGTTGTCCTCAATAACTTTATTTGTTTCCTTATTGATATCAGACTGCTTAGGAAAATCTTTAGATGCAACTCTGGTTAGGATTTCTCCACTTTGTGTTGAAATTAATTCCATTGCCAGATCGACATCATTGCTTGCACTTGGTACTTTATATATTGTGGTGAAAAGAACATAGCTAGCATTTATTAATTTAGCCAGTCCAATCATCTTACCTCGTGATACCAACTTATCATCAGCTGAAATCCCCAATGATTGTTTAGCTTGGCTTATTGTCTGTCTATCTACTACTGTAAACGTATTTTGCTTATGCATTAACTGATGTAATGCTTCATCTATTTGATTATTTGCAATATAATCACCACTCCGGTTTTGAATATCACTAATAAAAATAAGTTTATTGTCTGAATTTGAAAGTGGCACATTAACTAATTTCTTGATAAATGGTGATAATACCGAATTCCAATCAGTCTGTTTAGCAATTTCAGGAGGCATTTCAATCACACCAGTATCATCAGGCTGAGTAACATCTACAGGTGGTTTCACCTCAACTTTTTGGGTATTACTAATAAGGTGACACCCCGTTAAAGCAAAAACCAGTGAACTTGTAACAAATATGCGCTTGATCTGTTTCATATATGATTACCCTATTAATCTACCAAGATTTTTACCACCTAATAAATGCATATGAAGATGAAAAACTTCTTGCCCTGCATCTTTATTACAATTCATGATTAAACGATATCCACTTTCATCAATACCTTCTTGTTTTGCAATTTTGGCAGCAACTACCATCATATGCCCAATGATGGTTTCATCTTCTTCCTTAATATCATTAACGGTTGGAATTAGTTTATTTGGGATAATCAACACATGAGTCGGCGCTTGAGGAGAAATATCACGAAATGCTGTCACCTTATCGTCCTGAAAAACAATATCAGCGGGGATTTCTTGTCGAATAATTTTACTAAAAATAGTTTCCTGAGCCATCAAACCTTTCCTCTTACTTATATAGTTATACAAACATCTACTAATAACAATTCTATTGCACGAAAGCATATCATATTTTACTAACAAAAATGTATAGAAATCGTTACATTTTACAATGCATTTTTACAACCACAAAAATCGGTCAGGAAAGGTATTGATTTTATTGAAGTTTTTTCCTGCTTTTTTTTTGACATTTTTCAAAAGAATTTCATAAAAAACAGTCATAAAAACAGATACTTCCTATCAACTAAAAGTGACACTGTCTTACAAAGAATCTTGGCATATTCATTTGTCAAACCCAATAACTTGATATATAATGCCTTGTCGATTTCAACCGCCTATTTTTCATGTTCCTTGCTTTCAATGGGTTGCGGTTGCCCCGACAGAAAGCTGATTAATCCGTAGGGAGCGATAATGCGTCATTACGAAATAGTATTTATGGTTCACCCAGATCAGAGTGAACAAGTACCTAGTATGATTGAACGTTATACTGGTACGTTAACCACTGATGGTGGCAAAATTCATCGTTTAGAAGATTGGGGTCGTCGTCAATTAGCCTATCCTATCGAAAAACTGCACAAAGCACATTACGTGTTAATGAATGTTGAAGCAACTCAAGAAGCTGTTAACGAACTTGAAGATAGCTTCCGTTTCAATGATGCAGTAATTCGCAGTTTAATTATGCGCACAAAACACGCTGTAACTGAAGCTTCACCTATGTTAAAAGCCAAAGATGAACGTCGTAGTTCTGAAGAAGATTTTAACGAAGTAAATATGGACGATGATTCCGACGAATAATCGTTTAATGTTATCGGGTATTGTAAAAAAAACTCCGATACGAAAAATCAGTCCAAGTGGGATCTCGCATTGTCAATTTTATTTAGAACACGTTTCTAAACAAATCGAAGCAGAACTTACAAGACAAGCATGGTGCATAATGCCTGTGATTGTTAGTGGACAACAAAAGCTAAGTTACATAAAAAAAGGCAGCAAAGTTTTAGTTAGTGGCTTTATAAGCACACATACTAAACGCAACCAAACAAGCCAACTTGTTTTACATGCTGACCAAGTTAAACTATTAGGAGAATAGCCAAATGGCACGTTATTTCCGTCGTCGCAAATTCTGCCGTTTTACTGCAGAAGGCGTTAAAGAAATTGATTATAAAGATGTTTCTTTATTAAAAAGCTATATCACAGAAAGTGGTAAAATCGTACCAAGCCGTATCACTGGTACTAGCGCAAAATATCAACGTCAATTAGCTCGCGCAATCAAACGCGCTCGTTACTTGGCATTATTACCATATACTGATAATCATCAGTAATTAGCAACAGAGGGAACATATAATGCAAATTATTCTACTCGATAAAGTTGCTAATTTAGGCAGCTTAGGTGATCAAGTTAATGTTAAAGCAGGTTACGCACGTAACTTTTTAATTCCACAAGGTAAAGCTGTATCAGCAACTAAAAAGAATATCGAATTCTTTGAAGCTCGTCGTGCTGAATTAGAAGCTAAGCTTGCAGAAACATTGAAAGCAGCTGAAGAGCGTGTTGCTCAAATCAATGCACTTGGTAAAGTAACTATTACTTCTAAAGCCGGTGATGAGGGCAAATTATTTGGTTCAATCGGTACTCGTGATATCGCTGATGCTGTTAAAGCTCGTGGTATTAAAGTATCAAAAAGCGAAGTTCGCTTACCAAATGGCGTACTGCGTACTACTGGTGAACATGAAGTGTTCTTCCAAGTACACAGCGAAGCATTTGCTAAACTTATTGTTGATATTATTCCTGAATAATTATCCAACAATAAACACAAAAAGACCCGTCATTATAGCGGGTCTTTTATTATCTATTTCACAATAATTGATTTACCTCGACCTCGAATATCTGATACGGCTTCGGGTTTATTATCCGTAATTTTTATGGCTTGAATATCACCGCTAAAATCTTGCTGTTTAAAATGATAACCCATCTGTTTAAGTTTATCTTTTAACTTCTCTGGCACTTTATTTTGAAAACGCTCAATAAAGATAAGATTCGCTGGTAATAGTTGATGATGATAACGCGGAGCATCCATTGCCGCTTTTAATGACATATGATTATCAAAAACATTTGTCACAACTTGAAAGATTGAAGTGAAAATTCTTGAACCACCTGGTGTACCAATGACCATTGCAACTTCGTTATCTTTAATAAAAATACTTGGTGTCATAGAAGATAAAGGACGTTTATTTGGTTCTATTGCATTAGCATCTTTGCTCACGACACCAAATTGATTAGCAACACCTGGTTTACTACTAAAATCATCCATTTCATTATTTAGAATGATACCAGTGCCTTCTATTACAACAGCAGATCCAAACCAACCATTAAGTGTATAAGTATTCGATGCGGCATTGCCCCATTTATCCACAATCGAAAAATGTGTAGTCTGTAACTTTTCACGATTATTATCTAAACCTGGTTTAACTTTTTCAGTAATCGAAATCGCTTTTGGATTAACTTGTTTCGCTCTCTGCACTAAATAATTAGTATCAATCAATTCAGTGACAGGTACAGAGATAAAATCAGGATCTCCCATATATTCGGCTCGATCAGCAAAAACACGTTTTTCTATTTCTGCTAACAAGTGAATATATTGCGCTGAATTTACTTTTACCTCTTTGAAATCATTCGCTAAATATTGTTTCATTAATAATAATTGAATTAAACCAACACCTCCTGAGCTTGGCGGTGGAGCAGTAACAATCTGCATATCATGCCAGTTAGCAATTAAAGGATCTCGCCATTTAACCTTATAATTTGCTAAATCATTTTCAGTAATTAAACCTTCATTTTTCTCCATCTGTTGTGCAATTAATTTAGCCGTTTCACCTTTATAAAATCCATCGCTACCTTGCTGGGCAATACGATCTAAAACTTTACCAAGCTCAGGTTGTTTAAATATTTTCCCTTCTTGCATTGAACCAAAGTATTGCTTAAAGTGACCATTAGCAGGCGCAAGTTCTTGTGCCTCTTGATAACGTTTAACTAGTTGTTTGTCTACAACAAATCCTTCATTGGCAAATCGAATAGCTGGTGCTATAACCTCTTTCCAAGGTAATTTACCAAAACGCTGATGAACCGCCCACATACCAGCAACAGTTCCAGGCACTCCCGATGCTTTGTAAGAATATAAACTCAAATTAGGAATCACATTTTTATGATCATCAAGATACATATCTTTATCAGCTTTACTTGGTGCAACTTCACGATAATCAATAAAATAAGGCTTACCGTCCATCCAAAGAGTCATAAAACCACCCCCACCAATATTACCCGCTTCAGGATAAGTAACAGCAAGAGCAAATGCGGTGGCCACCGCAGCATCGGCTGCATTTCCACCTTTTTCGAGCACTTCTTCGGCTGCCTTTGCACCATAATAATCGGGCGAAGCAACTGCGGCAGCTGTTAATTTTTGTGTTACGTTTTCGACAGCTAGTACTTGTTGGCTTATCAGTAAAAATACCATAAAGTAGCAATACTTTATCAATTTACGTTTAAGAGAAAACATTTTGTACCTCCAAATTAAAGTATCATTTATCGTACTCACATAATCCCCAAATACATAAAGCGCATTAATAGATCATGCAACAATAAGTTAAGGGTAACCATCAATATAGCATAGAAAACAAAAATACTGATCGAATATTGATCAGTTATATAGTACATATTTACTCTAATTTACCATTTTAATGGAGTAGCAAAGATTACTAGAACTAAAAAATAATTAACGCAATTATAATTTACTCAATAGAGACTGATGATTAAATGTGAAATGCAATCGATGATAATTAAAATTTGTTATAAAATTTCATCTAAAATTTTTAAACAATACTTTTTTCGTTTAGTGTGAAAATTTTTTACAGAATTAACTGCAAGTATCAACAATGATGTCTTTTCTTAGCACAGTAGCGATAAAATTATTCTCTGTATAAATAAAACTGATTTTTGTTAAAAACTTTCAGGAAACACTACGTTTAAGTATAAAACAGTAGTGAATTTAGTAGGAATGATTTCTTAAATCTCAAAGAAAATAAGCATAATTGATATTTATGATTTTAACTAAAAAAGAGCGTAATCTTTAATAAAATGTATACGCCCTTATATAAAATTAAGCTGTTTGAATTTCGTTTTCTGATTTACCTTGCTCATCTTTATACAATTTATTGTCATATAATTTGACAAAAGGAATATAGATTAGCAAAGCTAAAATAGCCGAGAATATGGCAACAATAGCCGCTTTATAATCACCGCCAGTACTAATAAATGCCCCTAATCCCATTGGAGATGGCCATGGAATTAATGCGATGATTGGATGAATAAAACCAGTATTAATAGCCAAATAACCTAATGTTCCGCAAGCCATAGGTGCTAAGAAAAAAGGGAGAGCTAAATAAGGATTGTATACAATCGGCATACCAAAAATAACTGGTTCGTTGATATTAAATATTGCAGGTACTGCAGAAGCTCGCCCTAAGATTTTTAGTTGGCTGGACTTAGCAAAAAACGCAATAAAAAATGTCATTAATAAAGTAGAACCTGATCCCCCTAAAATCACAAGTGAATTATTAAATTCACCTGGATCGGCTACACTAATTAGTACCAGTTTTATAAGGTCATTGTTATGATAAACTAAAAATAAGAGAAGGTAACAACAATGGCAATCGATTCATCACGAAGAGCAAAACGTAGCTTTACTAACGAGTTCAAAAAACAAATGGTCATGCTATATCAAAATGGTAAAAAACGTGCGGATATCGTCGCAGAGTATGACCTCACCAAATCAGCATTAGATAATTGGATAATGCAGTACCAAACTACCGGCTCATTCATCGCAAAAGATAATCGTCGAACTGAAGATAACGAA
>NZ_LZHJ01000131.1:0-1066 GCF_001690815.1 Gilliamella sp. GillExp13
TTAAGCGTTCAACCGCCCATAATAAAAAAACTAACCCCAAAAATAATAAAAAAACAATACTTGAAGCATACAAAGCTTTGGGATAACCGATTCGTACAACATTAATAAAAGGGTATGGATATTGATTAGTATAATGACCTCGGACAAAAATATAAATGCCGTAAGATAGCATTGATAATATTGATCCTATAATGACATGAACGTTGATGCGTCTAAATGGTCCCCAAATCAGCCAACTTAATAAACCCAAAGCAGGTATAACAGCATGTAAACTTTCGTTAGTGATTTTCATTAATACATTAGGCGGGGTATGGATACCTCTTAACACTAAATTATACACAATAGCCGTTATAATCACACCAGCCAAACCATTTAAGCGAATAACTTTAAAACTATATCGATTACAATTGGGGTTAACAGATAGCCACAAACAACTTAATGCCAGCATCAAATTTGATAACACCGTAAAAAAGCTATAATAATAAATTAATCGACCTATGGAAGATTCTGGTTGCCAAGGACGAAACTTTGTATGCCAATAAATATAAGTTTCCATGGCAATAATTGCGATAGCAAACAGTGCTATAAAAAGATTAATACTTCGCTTTAGCATAAAAAATAAATATAGATAAAACAGTACATCAGTATACACCAAACAGTATAAAAGCAAAAAGTTAACTGATTATTTTAAATTAATGCAAATAATTTAAAATAATCAGTTTTTAATATATAAATAAAATGCAATTTAACTAAAACATACTAACTAATGTCTACTGAGTGATATAAAAATAAATATGTAAATGCACCAAACTTAGTACACAACTCACGTAGAAAATTAAGCTGCTTGTTTTAGTGTTTTATACTCAATCGGTGTCATGTTATTTAATGCCTCATGCGGTCTTTCGGTGTTATAAATCGTTAGCCATTCTTCGGTTATTCACCTTGCTTGTGCTAAGTTGTTAAAAAGATATAAATCAAGTACTTCAGTACGATAGGTACGATTAAATCGTTCAATATAACCATTTTGATAAGGGCTACCGGGCTTTATATAATCAATGGCTATATC
>NZ_LZHJ01000132.1:0-17002 GCF_001690815.1 Gilliamella sp. GillExp13
AAAAAATGGTTAAAAGCATCACCTTTGATAATGGAACCGAATTTAATTATCATCATGCTATTGAGCATTATTTAAATACTACCGTGTACTTTGCAGAGCCTTATAAAAGCTGGCAAAGAGGTACAAATGAAAACACCAATGGCTTAATACGTCAGTTTATACCTAAGTCAGCGGCCATTTCATTAGTTGACGACAAACAGATAAAGAAAATACAATATCTATTGAACACACGCCCAAGAAAACGGCATAAGTTTAAAAGCCCTGCCGATTTTTATTCTAAGGAGCTAAGAAGAATTGCACATCATGGTGTAATCTAGGTAATAAATTATCAAATTTTACATACTTTCATTGTGATAGGAAAATTTATATAGAAAATTACACTTGCTCCAATTTTAAGCTGGTAGGTGTCTACCTTCTTATAAATACATTACTGGATTGCTCAATCAATTCTTTTGTGACGATATTATTTTTATAATCTGTTAAGTAATTTTTGTTTAATTTTTTAATTATGTAATTTTTACTATTTGACTATAGATTAATTTCGTCAATGGTCTGCATAACCCTTGTAGTAATAAGTGGTTTAAGGATTTTGTTCATTTTTTCGATTTTTGGAATGTTTTCATTACCGTGATCATCTAGATAGCCTTGTTCACGTAACGATGCAACAAGTGTAGAAAATACACCTTTGTCAAAAAACTCAGGGGCATTGATGCCGTGTAAGATAGATAATCGTTCAGCGATTAATCGGCCTTCTTTTTCTAGTTTTGCACGGCTAATAGTTGGATCTTTTTGCAATAAAGAAAACGCAATAGCATAACGTTGTAAAGTATCTTTAGAAGATGAAGCGATTAATTGTAATCCCGAAATTTTTAAAGAATTTACTGTCAATTTATCTGTCGAGTCGCTAATTAAATTCAATTTGACATAAGTTGCTATGATTTGTTGTACATATACAGTTAGCTGTTCATCATTATGATAAAGGAATAGTTCTGATTTTATTAAAGGGAAAAACCGTCTTACTTGTTCTAATATTTCGCCAGATGATATTTGGTTATATTTGAGCACAATTCTAGCTACGATTGCAGGAATAATCAGTAAATGCTGAATATTATTTCGGTAGTAGGTCATTAATACTGCTTGTTCAGTTGTAAGACCGACCATTTCACCAACTTCATCGGTAGTAATAATGAATTTACCCATTTGTTTGGCGTGTTCAAATAATTCTTCAGGTGTTTGATCTGGAATAGTTATCAAATCTGAATAAGGAATATTTTTTAATAATTTTAAAAAATAATCGATATGTTCCAGTAACCTTACTTTGGTTAGTGCGCGTTGGTCTGCGGCCAATAATATTGAACAGCATAAGTTCATCGCATTAATTGCTGCTGAAGAGTTAATATGCTCCATAATTTGTTTAGCAAGTAAATTGGTTGTTGGTGTTAACCAACTAGGGCGCTGTGTACCAGTTGGTTCAATTTCATTTCGCCAATCAGGAACTTGTTGGTTTAAAAATTGATTCAAAGGTATAGGTTGGCCAAAATTAACATAGCCAAACCCTAATTTTTTTAATTTGAAAAATGCTTTAATTGTGCGTCCTAAACTCTCTTTTTCTTTTTTTGCACCACGGAGTTCATTGGCATAAGTTGCAACTTCTAAAACATGTTCATAACCAATATAAACAGGAACAACAGTAATTGGTCGTGAATCACCACGCAATAATGTTTGGATTGTCATCATCAACATGCCTGTTTTAGGATCGAGTAACCGACCTGTGCGTGAGCGTCCACCTTCAATAAAATACTCAACAGAATAACCACGGATAAATAGTTCAGCCAGATATTCACGGAAAACGGCAGTATAAAGCTTATTTCCTCTAAATGAACGGCGAATAAAAAATGCACCTAATCGCCTAAAAATAGGACCTGCTGGCCAAAAGTTCAAATTAATGCCAGCAGCAATATGGGGAGGAACTAAACCTTGTCGATAAAGCACATAGGATAATAAAAGGTAATCCATATGACTACGATGACAAGGAGCATACACAATTTCGTGCCCGTTTTGCGCAAGCTCACGAACTGGATCTGCGTTTGTCACTTTAAGACCTTGATAGAGCCTATTCCATGCCCAAGTGAGCACAAAATCAGTTATTCTTAACATACGATAAGAAAAATTAGCGGCAATTTCGTTTAGCATTACTAAAGCATTTTTTTTCGCTTTATCAATATCAATATTTTTGCTTTTAGCCTCTTCTTGTATTGCTTCTGACAGTCCAGGATTATTTAATAATTTATTAAGCATTTCTTGGCGAATGGGTAGTTTGGGGCCGACAGAAGCTATCCTTTGCTTTGCAAAATGGATACGCGCAACGCGAGCCAATTTATGTGCTAACACTGAAAGATCTTGTTTATCGACATGAATATCTTTAAACGAAACAGTACGAGAAAAGCGTGTATAACAGTCTCTGCCTGATGTCATTATTTTTAATAATTTATTGGGTGCACCAAGTACTTGCAGTGAAAGTTTCTTTTCTCCTTCTTTATCAGGGCGGCGACCAAACATGACCGAAATAGGTAGCATCTGAATATCAAGATCATGATTTTGTTGATGTGCTGAAATATAATCTCTTAAAATTTCAATCGCTTTATTTTTTTGTTGATTGGATGCAAAAATACCAGGTCCTTTATCAATATAGATATAAGCAGGAATAACTTTATTATTGATATCTATGCCAACTAATGGATCAGGTAAACTATATTGCAAGCAAAGAGATCGAACCACCATCAAATCGATTTGAGAGTTATAAGGAAGTACGTATAAAATTGGCTTGTTGGTATCAAGGTCTAATTCTGTTATTGGATCGGTAGGAATTGGCTTGCTTTTAACAAAAAGCTTCACCAAAATTTGGATTAGAAAAAAATAAACTTTAGTCCACCAAGAAAACATAAAAAAATAAACCTCATACGTTTTTATTAATTATCCATTTAACTAACTTAGACTCTGCACTTTCTAACCAAACTGAGAAATAAATGTTTAGATTAAAAATTTAAAGCAGTTTTGTTTTTAGTCTGCAAAAGCACTTAATACTTAGTGAAGTATATACTTCTTACTGCTTGACTGTTAGTAAATTTGCACAATCTTTAGTCCATGTAAGTAGCTGATAAAAACAACTTATATAACAATATTAAAGTCTAATATAAAGGTTTATTGATATCAACTAAATGGATCTCTCTGTTTTTTCTTCTTTAGCTGATTGATTAATAAAATAGTTTCAGTTGAATTAACTACGACTTTGGTATAATGCATCTAAAATATATCGTAATTGTTTAACATCTAATTGACCTGGTGCCGATGGATTTTTAGCCGCTCCAAAAGTCATCGCTGAACCAAATGTCGAACCAGCAATACGACTAACAGTTCCAAGTCCAGCCATTGACATGGTAATAATCGGCGTAGTTGAGTGTTTTGTGTTCATTTCTGTGGTGGCAGCTAGTAAGGTTAATACATCATCCTCGGTGTTGGGCATAACTGCAATTTTGGGAATGTCTGCGCCAAGTTCTTGCATTTTTTTTAGTCGATAGACAATATCGCTCTTAGATGGCGTTTTTTCAAAATCATGATTTGATACCACAACAAATATCTGATGTTTGTGTGCGACATCGATAATATCTTTTACATAGTCATCACCAATAAACATCTCAACATCAATCAGATCGATAAGCCCACTACAAGCCATTTCTTTATTCAATTGGACATAAGATGTTAATGGCCATGGCTTAGCTCCACCTTCGTTTGCGGTTCTAAAAGTGAATAAAATAGGTTTATTTGGTAGTAAATCTGCTATTTTTTTAGCGACTAACTTTACAGTATTAAGATTATCAACGTGGATAAAGTGATCAACACGCCACTCTAAAACGTCAAAATCAATTGATTGTAAAAACTGTACTTCATCAATTAATTCTGCCTCAGTTTTACCGATAATTGGCACAATAATTTTGGGTGCGCCTGAACCGATTTCAAGTTTTTTGATGGTAAGTGTTTTCATTTTGTATCCTGTTAGCTAAAAATTCCGTTAATAGACCATAATTTTATCTGGTTTTAATTTTGTATTAAATAAAACAGTAGAATGAAGTCATTAGCATAAGAAATTATTTATTAATCATTAAAACCCATTTGCTCTTTCACATAATCAATAGGGGCATCTTCGCCTGTCCAAATTTTTATTTGAGCTGCACCTTGCCATAACATCATGCCAATACCATTTAATATTTTACAACCTTGTTGCTCAGCTATTTCAAGTAGTTTTGTTTTACGCGGACTATAAATACAATCTGTAACAACAAGATCGGGGGGTAACATTGTTGGATCTGTAATTAAGCTTTTTCCTTCTAACGGTTTCATTCCGACACCTGTAGCATTACAAAGTACAACACTATCTGAAATTTCTTTGCGTAGCTTATCTTTATCGGCCAGATCGATAACGCGTACATGACATTGAGTATTTTGATTTAATTTTTTCGCAATAGCTTCTATTTTTGTATAGCACTCATCCTTTTGATTAAAGACAGTGATCTCTTTTACGCCATCAAGAGCAGCTTGTACAACAATGGCCGTTGCAGCCCCTCCAGCACCTAGAATGGTTATTTTTTTGCCTATCACATCAATGTTGGCTTCTTTGAGCATGCGCATATAGCCCATTCCATCTGTGTTATAGCCTGTTAAAACACCATTATCATTTGAAATAGTATTACACGCACCACTCATTTCCACAGCAGGTGTTAACTTATCAAGGTATTGGCAGACTAGTTGTTTGTTGGGCATAGACACGGCACTGCCACGTAATCCTAATGCTCGTATTCCTTTAATTGCGTCAGGAAGTTTTTTTTGGTCAACTTCAAATGCTAAATAAACATAAGGTACCTTTAATTTAGAATAAATGGTATTTTGCATTTGAGGGGATAAGCTATGGCGAATAGGGTAAGCCATTAAACCAATCAATAAAAAATGTCCGTCGATATTATTTCTCATTAACAACTCTCCACAATAGCCCTACAGTTTAGTTAAGGGTTCTATTTTTAGAATTTTTTATTAACACATTTTTAATTTTATATATATTTATATATAGATGAAAGAGTGAGTATACACTATCGATTGCACTTTCAACATCTATCGCCTAAAATAATAAGTTTTCTTCTTAAATAAGAATTTATTTTATGAATACAGTACTTGATTTGTTTTCTTCAATAAATGCGGTTGTAGTTGCGGTAATTTGCATGTTAATTTTATCTCTTTGCCGTGTTCATGTCGTTATTAGCTTAATAATTGGCGCATTTGTTGGTGGACTATTTAGCCATTTATCGTTAAAAGAAACCATTGATGCATTTAATACTGGGATCAGCAATGGAGCTAATATTGCGCTTTCTTATGCTATGTTAGGTGCGTTTGCAGTGGCAATATCGAAATCTGGCTTACCCGAATTATTGGCTGATAAAGCTATTAAGCAACTTACATCAAGCGATGCCAAAAAACGTATCAAGTGGATTTTGATTGTTATTATTGGGTTAGTAAGTATTTCATCGCAAAATGTTATTCCTATTCATATTGCTTTTATTCCGCTTTTAATTCCACCGCTTTTATACGTGATGTCCCGCTTACAGCTTGATAGAAGAATGATTGCTTGTATTATGACATTTGGATTAATTACGCCTTATATGTTTTTACCAGTAGGATTTGGGAATATCTTTTTAAATCAAATTTTATTAAAAAATATTACCGCATCAGGAATGGATGTTAGCCATGTAAATGTAATGCATGCAATGGCAATTCCTGCATTAGGCATGTTTGCTGGTCTATTATGGGCTATTTTTGTTAGTTATCGTAAGCCTAGAGAATATAAAATTATTCGTGGAGAGGCAAATCAAGAAGCTTTAAAAGATGTGAATAAGCGCTCTCTTATTGTTTCATTATTGGCGATTGTTCTATCTTTTACTGTTCAACTTTATACTGGTTCAATGATTTTAGGTGCCTTAATTGGTTTTATTTGCTTTATTGTATCGGGTTCGATTAAATGGGGCGAAGCTGATGGCGTTTTTACGGACGGCATCAAAATGATGGCTATGATTGGGTTTGTAATGATTTCAGCGCAAGGTTTTGCCGAAGTGTTAAAACAGACTCACGAAATAAAACCTTTAGTTAACAACAGTGCAGCATTATTTGCTGGTAATAAAGTGATTGCCGCTTTTGTGATGATGCTAATTGGTCTGGTTATTACATTAGGTATTGGATCTTCATTTTCGACAGTCCCTATCATTGCCGCAGTATATGTACCACTTTGTGTACAACTCGGTTTTTCACCAATTGCCACCGTATGCTTAATTGGTGCATCAGGTGCGATAGGTGATGCGGGATCGCCACCATCAGATACTATTTTAGCGACCTCTTCTGGGCTAAATAGTGATGGGCAACATGACCATATTCGCGATAGCGTTATCCCAACATTTACCCATTTTAATATTCCATTATTTATTGCTGGTTGGGTTGGCTCGTTAATTTTATAAGTTAATCCAATTAAATGAATTAAGGTCGTTATTCATTATGAATAAAAAATCATCCCAAAATATTAGAGCTATTTGTGCGCAAGCTATTTTTAATGTGCTAGAAGAAGGACAGTCATTAAGCGCTACATTGACAACTTTAAACCACAAAATAGCCGATAAAGATAAGGCGTTAGTACAAGAAATCTGTTTTGGTGTGATGCGAGTATTACCAGAACTCAACTTTTATATTCATACCTTGATGAGTAAAGTGTTAACGGGTAAAAATAGAATTTTACATGACCTATTGTTACTGGGTATTTACCAGATTCTTTATACCCGTATTCCAGCACATGCAGCAGTCGGTGAGACAGTTAATGCGGTCAATACTCTCAAAAAAACACAGCTTAAAGGGGTTGTAAATGGTGTATTGCGTGAGTTTTTGCGCCAACAAACATCATTACAACAACAATTTACACAAGACAGCAAGCAACAAAACCAGCAGACATTACACCCAAGTTGGTTATTAACACGCCTTAAGCAAGCCTATCCAGAGCAGTGGCAAGCCATTGTTCATGCTAATAATCAAAAGCCACCAATGTGGTTGCGAGTTAATCTTAACCAATATTCAGTAAGTGATTACCAACAATTACTTGCTGAACAACAAATTGAGTCTGATAGCTTTCCAGAGTTACCTAGTGCTCTGCGATTATTGTCGCCTGTCAATGTAAATAAATTACCCTATTTTGATGAGGGTGCTGTCACGGTACAAGATCTGTCTGCGCAATATGCCGCTTATTTGTTAGCACCGCAAAATGGCGAGCTCATTTTGGATATGTGCGCAGCACCTGGTGGTAAAACCACACATATTTTAGAAGTTGCTCCAAAAGCACAAGTTTTAGCGGTGGACATTGAGCCTAGCCGAGTGAAGCGCATTCACGAAAATTTAACTCGATTAAACTTACATGCCGAAGTTAAAGTTGGTGATGGATTAACCCCAGAACGATGGTGTAAAGGGCAACAATTTGATCGCATTTTACTTGATGCGCCTTGCTCAGCAACAGGCGTTATCCGCCGTCATCCCGATATAAAATGGTTACGCCGAGATAGTGATATCATGCAGTTGACCGAATTACAATACGCTATTTTAACTAAAATCTGGGTTTATTTAAAAACTGGTGGTACTTTAGTTTATGCCACTTGTTCAATTCTACCAGACGAAAATAAATTACAAATTGAACGTTTTTTGCATGAAAACACCAGCGCCAAATTACAAGGTGAAATTAAACAATTTTTACCTACTGAAAATGGTGGTGATGGTTTCTTTTATGCAGTATTAAAGAAAGTATAATTTTCCCTTTTATTTTTGTTAAAAAGTTTCAGGTAACTATGTGTTTAAGTATAAAAAACTAAAAAAATCACACAATCCTAATTTGGACAATCTTTAGTAGTTGTGATAAATTTTGGGCTTGTTTTATCTTATAAAGATGTTCAGATATGGCTTATACTCTCACCTACAATGATTTACCTGAAAATATCCAACATTGGCAAGGTTTACCGCTGTCATTAAATGGCTGTGAAGTGGTTCCTTTAGATTATAATGCAGGTAAAACAGGCTGGATTATTTATGGTAAAAAGTTAAATAAAACAGTCTTATCAAAATTCCAAGATCAACTTGCTATGCCAATGGTGATTGTTTCATCATGGAAAATCAAAACTTATCAGATTGTTCGTATTGCAGGGGTGATACCTAAAAAAGCTAAATCGATATCATTAGCATTAGGTATTGATGTTGCCCCAATCGATAATTTACCCACGCTACGCTCCCCGGGGTTACTTGTTATGGACATGGATTCGACAGCGATTGGCATTGAATGTATTGATGAACTGGCCAAATTGCATGGTGTAGGGCAGCAAGTTGCAGCGGTAACTGAACAAGCTATGCGTGGTGAACTTGATTTTGCCACAAGTTTGCGAAAACGTGTGGCAACCTTAAAAGGGGCGCATCAAGCTATTTTAGATCAAGTTAAAGATAATTTACCACTTACTCCTGGGCTTACTTATATAGTAAAAGAACTGCATAAAAAAAATTGGCATGTTGCTATTGCCTCAGGCGGTTTTACCTATTTTGCGGATCATTTAAAGCAAAAGTTAAAATTAGTTGACGTTTATGCTAATGAATTAGAAATCAAACATGGAAAATTAACTGGTAAAGTTTCTGGTCAAATTGTTGATGCAAAATATAAAGCAAGGACATTACAACAACTAGCAGCATCGTTGGAAATTCCCATTGAACAAACTGTCGCAATTGGTGATGGAGCCAATGATTTGATGATGATTCGTATTGCTGGTCTAGGTGTTGCTTATCATGGTAAACCTAAAGTTGTCGAAAAAGCACGAATTAGTATTAATTATGCAGATTTAACAGGTTTATGGTGTATTTTATCCACTAGTTTATTAAGTGAAGGTTAGGAGATTAAATTGGCAAAAGCAGTGAAACGTGCTTATGTTTGTAATGATTGTGGAGCAGATTACCCACGTTGGCAAGGGCAATGTAGTTCATGCCATGCTTGGAACACCATTACCGAAGTTAGGCTTGCAAGTACCTCTTCACGTAACGACAGATTAACGGGTTATGCAGGTAGCGGGATTGGGCAAGCTAAAATTCAAAAATTGTCCGAGATCAGTTTAGAGGCACTGCCAAGATTTTCAACTGGTTTTTCAGAATTTGATCGTGTGCTTGGTGGTGGTGTCGTACCGGGGAGTGCCATTCTCATAGGAGGGAATCCCGGAGCAGGTAAAAGTACGTTGTTACTGCAAACCATGAGTAAACTCTCATCACAAATGAATACACTTTATGTTACTGGTGAGGAATCCCTCCAACAAGTTGCGATGCGTGCCCATCGATTAGGTTTACCTGCGGATAATATTAATATGTTGTCCGAAACCAGTATTGAGCAAATCTGTTTATTGGCTGAGCAGTCCAAGCCTAAATTAATGGTGATTGACTCTATCCAAGTGATGCACCTTACTGATATCCAATCTTCGCCTGGTAGTGTTGCACAAGTACGCGAAACAGCGGCTTATTTAACACGTTTTGCTAAAACAAAAGGCATTGCCATTATCATGGTGGGGCATGTTACTAAAGATGGCTCTCTTGCTGGTCCAAAAGTACTTGAGCACTGTATTGACTGCTCAATTTTATTAGATGGTGATGCTGATTCTCGTTTTAGAACTCTACGCAGTCATAAAAACCGTTTTGGAGCAGTAAATGAGCTGGGTGTATTTGCTATGACAGAACAAGGTTTAAAAGAGGTTAGCAACCCATCAGCAATCTTTTTAAGCCGTGGAGATGAAATGCTACCAGGTAGTTCGGTAATGGTATTGTGGGAAGGTACTCGCCCATTACTGGTCGAAATCCAAGCACTAGTCGATCACTCGATGTATGGTAATCCAAGACGTGTGACTGTAGGATTAGATCAAAATCGGCTTGCATTATTGCTTGCAGTATTGCATAGGCATGGGGGATTGCAAATGGCCGATCAAGATATTTTTGTTAATGTTGTTGGTGGTGTAAAAGTTACCGAAACAAGTGCGGATTTGGCATTGATTGCAGCACTTGTATCAAGTTTTCGCAATCGCCCGTTGCCACAAGATATCGTTATTTTTGGTGAAATTGGTCTTGGTGGCGAAATTCGACCAGTACCAAGTGGACAAGAACGTATCTCTGAAGCGGCTAAACATGGTTTTAAAAAAGCAATTGTACCTATTGCCAATATGCCGAAGAAGAAGCCCGAAAATATGCAAATTTTTGCAGTTAAAAAAGTGTCAGAAGCACTAGATATTTTAGGTGATTTTTAAAAACCATATAAAATAGTAATAGTTAAAATTAATCCACCAATAAGATTATCGGCGGATTAAAGTTGGATTCAATTTTATTAAATGGGTTAATATTATTGTTTAATAACAAATTTCATAACAAGGTTGATAAGCGCTTCCTCCTGGCAATTTCATTCGGTTTTGTTTAACAAAACTACGCAATAAATTATCAAGTTGCTGCATAATTTCAATATCACCTTGTAATTTGTATCGACCATTTTCGGCAATTTGCTTCATACCAAATTCTTTAACATTTCCTGCAACAATACCAGAAAACGCACGACGCAAATCAGCGGCTAACAGCTCGACAGGTTGCTCACGATGAAGATTTAATGATGCCATATTAGCGTGAGTAGGTTCGAAAGTATGTTGTAACGATTCATCAATTTTTAATAGCCAATTAAACCCATAAGCATCACCTGTTTTTAAGCGTGAAGCTTTAACATGCTTAACACCCTCTTTCATAATACGAGCTACTTGTTCAGGTGAATCGATAATAATTTGATAAAGTTTAGTGGCCTCATCGCCTAATGTGCTACGAATAAAATTATCTATTGAAGCAAAATAATCTTCGCATTCTTTAGGTCCAGTCAGAATAAGAGGTAGGGTTTGGTGTTTATTTGCAGGGTTTAATAAAATACCCAGAATATAAAGCAACTCCTCAGCGGTGCCTGGTCCACCAGGGAAGATAATAATGCCATGAGCCATTCGCACAAACGCTTCAAGGCGTTTTTCGATATCGGGCATAATAATCAATTCATTGACTAATGCATTAGGCGGTTCTGCTGCAATAATTGACGGTTCGGTCATACCAATAAAACGGCTTTCTTTATAACGCTGTTGCGCATGACCAACGGCAGCTCCTTTCATTGGTGCTTCCATAACACCTGGACCACAACCAGTACAAATATTAAGTTCACGCAAACCAAGTTGCATACCTACTTGACGGGCATAATAGTATTCATTTTCGTTAATCGAATGTCCACCCCAGCAGACAACCAAATTTGGCTCTTCACCCACATGGAGCGCATTGGCATTGCGTAAAATAGAAAAAACAAGGTTTGTAATATAAAACGAATGATCCCTTTCAAATTTGAAATCGGAAATAAGCTCTTTAACTGCACTGATTTGACTATTCAAAAAAAGGATATCGCGTAACACTGCAAACAAATTAGCTTGAATTGAACGAATAATTCGACCATCAACAAAAGCGCTTTCTGGAGCATTAACCAACTCCAACTTGACACCTCGCTCTTTACTAATCACATTAATTTCGAAAGACTGGAATCTATCTAACAGATCTTTTGTATTATCGGTTTTACTACCTGCATTTAGTGTTGCTAACGAACAATTTCTATATAATTTATAAAGTTCGCTATTGGCAGATTTTTTCAGGATATCGACTTCTGCCTGAGCAAGTAAATCCATTGATCCTAATGGGCTAATATGGGTGATCATTACAACCTCCATTTGACTATTTTATCAGCAAGGCGACTATTATATACTTAAACTGACTGAATATGTAAAGTTGATAAATCTTCTTGATAACAGATTAAATTAGACTACCTAAAAGATAGAATAAAGAAAGAGACTTTCATCTTATATCCTTATTAATTTTTTACTAAAACACATAGTAACCTGAAACTTTTTGACAAAAAGTCAATTTATATTTATCCAATGTTTATTATTAATCAATTCGTTTAATAAAGTGTTTTATCTTAAATCCCATGGCAATCAATGATGCAAAATAGACTAAAATGCCCACAATAACCAATAAAAATAATCGCCCGATACGGATCAACATTGAACCAGTCGACCAGTCAGGTAATAACTGTGAACCGAACCACAATACCGCAGACATTAGAATTACCGCAATGACGATTTTACTCAAAAAGCAACGCCAACCAGGTTGGGGTTGATAAAGCTGTTTTTTACGCAACTGCCAATATAATAATCCAGCATTAAAGCAAGCGGCTAAGCCAATTGATAACGAAAGACCTGCATGTTGTAATGGACCAATAAAAGCAAGATTCATTAGCTGTGTTAAAATTAATGTAATAATCGCAATTTTAACCGGTGTTTTAATATCCTGACGAGAATAAAAGGCTGGAGCTAGCACTTTAATTAAAATCAATCCAAGTAGACCTATAGAATAAGCAACTAAAGCTCGCTGGGTCATTAAAGTATCATTTAAGGTAAATTGTCCATATTCAAATAGTGTTGATATAAGTGGGCGAGAAATAACCCCTAATGCAATGGTACTCGGTAGAGCCAATAAAAAACAAAGGCGTAATCCCCAATCTAACAATTCACAATATTGTTTATGATCACCTTTAGAAAAGCTTTTTGCTAATGATGGCAATAAAATGGTGCCTAATGCTACACCAAGCACCCCAGCGGGAAACTCCATTAAGCGATCAGCATAATACATCCACGAAACCGAGCCTGAAACTAGAAAAGAAGCAAAAATAGTATTAATAATTAAAGAGATTTGCCCTACAGACACCCCTAAAATTGCTGGTCCCATTTGTTTTAAAACCCGCCAAACACCACTATCTTTTAAGCTAATACGCGGTAATACTAGCATGCCAATTTTCTTTAAATAAGGTAGCTGGTAAAGCAATTGTAAAATCCCACCAACACCAACAGATACAGCAAGTGCCAATACTGGTGGATTAAAGTAAGGTGTTAAAAATAGGGTAAATACAATCATACTCACATTGAGTAGTGTTGGAACAAAAGCAGGGACAGAAAACCGATTCCATGTATTAAGGATGGCTCCAACAAGTGATGCCAACGATATAAAAAAGATATAAGGAAAGGTTATGCGTAGCATGGTAGTTGCAAGTTCAAATTTTTCAGTTGATTCTTGCATAAATCCAGGCGCAGTTAGCATAATGATAAAAGGCGCTGTGATAACTCCAATTAGCGTGACTAAAGCCAAGACTAAAGTTAATAATCCAGCAATATAAGCAATAAATGTGCGAGTTGCCTCAGTTCCTTGTTGATTTTTATATTCAGCTAAAATTGGTACAAACGCTTGTGAAAATGCCCCTTCTGCAAAAATACGTCGAAGTAAATTAGGAAGTTTAAATGCAACAAAAAATGCATCGGTGGTCATACCTGCACCGAAAAAACGTGCAATAATGGCATCACGCACAAAACCTAATACACGTGACACCATCGTCATTGAGCTGACAGTAGCTAAAGATTTTAAAAGATTCATATTCAAATTATATACAAAGTATACAGCCTAAAACTGATAATGAAGCATAGTCTACAAACTATTACTTTAAATAACCATGCTTTTTTAATAAACTTAATTTTATACATGCCGCCAGCAAATACTGGCGAATGTTTAGTTTAACGATCTTCATAAGGTGTAAACAGCACGAATTCAACGATATCTTTATAGGCAGGGCGAATAACTAACAATCATCAAAATTGAGTTCTTCAATTCGATAAGCTAATACAAGACATTACTAATAATGCCGCATAAACATCTTTTGGTAAGCCAATCACGTCATAAACAAAGCCTGTATAGCAATCAATTGACACAAACGAGAATAAACTAATAAAGCGCTATTTGAATATATTGAAATCTATTATAATCAAGTTAATCGACATTCCGCCAATGGTTGAATATCGTCACACAAAAATGAAATTAAGTTATATAAGGTAAATACTGCTTAATATTTATTTTGGCGAAAATCTGAAAAAAGAGCATATACCAATTATGAAGATACCAAAAATAGTTATTCTAACCGGTGCCGGTATTTCGGCCGAATCGGGTTTATCAACCTTTCGAGCTCAAAATGGATTATGGGAAGGTTATGATGTTAATGATGTAGCAACTTACGAAGGCTATATACGCAATCCAACAGCGGTACATGATTTTTATAATATGTTACGTCGTAAATTACAAAATCCAGATGTTAAGCCTAATGCTGCCCACTTTGCGCTGGCTGAATTAGAACAGAAATTAGGTAGTGATAACCTCTTAATTGTGACACAAAATGTGGACAACTTACATGAACAAGCTGGATCTAAAAATATTATTCACATGCATGGTGAATTATTAAAAGTGCGTAATGAAAAAACAGGACAGATAATTGATTGCTTTAACGATGTGAATTATCAACAAAACAAATTCATTCGCCCACATATAGTCTGGTTTGGTGAAATTCCGCTACAAATGGAACAAATTTATGATGCGCTTTCACAAGCTGATTATTTTATATCCATTGGCACATCAGGTAATGTCTATCCTGCTGCTGGTTTTGTACAAATCGCTAACCAAACAAGTGCTAAAACGGTTGAACTTAATTTAGAGCCCAGCTTAGGTGAAAGTCTGTTTCAAACTAAAATTTACGGACCAGCAAGTAAAATTGTTCCTGAATTTATCAAAAAATTCATCTAAAGCAAATTGCTACTTTAGTTGTTTAAGATAATTTTTGTTGCCTAAATTACTCATTTGGGCATGAATCCATTTGGTTCTCTTTTTTACTCGTTCACTTGGTTTAATTGGGCTCCAGCGTCTAGGATTAGGTAATACTGCCGCAAGTAAACTTGCTTGCTGTGAAGTTAATTGATTGGCACTTACATTAAAATAATACTGAGAAGCCGCTTCAATGCCAAAAATACCTTCTCCCCATTCTGCACAGTTTAAATAGACCTCAAGAATACGCTCTTTTGACCAAAAAAGTTCTATCCATAATGTAAACCAAGACTCCATTCCTTTGCGAATCCAACTACGAGTTGGCCATAAAAAGATATTTTTAGCGACTTGCTGAGTAATTGTGCTAGCACCTTTAATCTTTTTGCTATTTTGATTATGATTTAGCGCTAGGCGGATAGCGTTAAAATCAAATCCCCAGTGCACAGAAAAATTTTGATCTTCTGAAGCGATTACCGCAATTTTTATATTATCTGAAATTTCGTCCAAATCTTTCCAGATTCGTTGCTGTGGTGTATTCCAATGCATTATCTTACGTTCTATCATTAGCATAGAACCGAAAGGTGGATTCACCCAACGCATTACTAAGGTCGAAAAGATAGATAATAGCATAAATCCAATTATCGCTTTTTTAGTTATATTTAAAAATTTCCTGAATAAAAGCCTCATGCTGATTTAGATAAAATAACGTAAAAAATTAGCAAATAAGATACGATATATTATTGATTAAATAAATAACTTTTTATAAATTCAATAAGTTGAAGTGGGTTGTTTATATCCAAAATGGGTAAAAAAGCATCTAACGGCTCATCACTAGCAATAGCCAAGGTAAAATCATCAATAAAAAACGGTTTTTTAACGGAACTTCGGTGACAAATAATTTTAGGAATTTGCTCATCTTTAAAGCCCTCAACTAAAATAATATCAACATCAGAAAATTGATTAATTAAAGTCTGCAAATCGGCAGGTTTATTGGGTGTTTCACAAATTAAAGCGTAACGGTTATCACAAGCTACAATTGTTTGTAATGATCCAGCTTTACGCAATTTATAGCTATCTTTTCCTGGAATATCCAATTCAACATCGTGATGCGTATGCTTTAAAGTCGCCACCTTAAAGCCTTGCTCAACAAGTAGCGGAATAACCTTCGCCAACAAGGTAGTTTTACCACTACCACTGTAACCACAAATAGCGAGCGTTTTTTTTATATTCATTATTTCTTGGTTCAAAAATGGTTATACTCAATTTAAACCTAATATACACTATTTTCTACCTCGAAAGAGATAAAACCACTGCAAAAGCCACTAAAATTACAACTCAAACAACACCACAGTCAACTATAAACGTTTGATTTGGTTGAAAAAATTAAATAAAATCAATAGTCTACCTGAACGGTTTTAAAGTAAAAAACACACTTATAGCACCACAATATTAATATGCTTGCCTTATCAGAGCGCCAAAATATACCGATAACCAAGTAAAGCTAGTACGCCAAACTTAGCTGTTGGGCGTGTTTGTGTTTTAGATGTTATCTGCAATATTAATTATTCCGCAAAAATCAAAAAGTCCTAAAGCTAATACCCTATTTTAATTATAAAATTCACCTATCTCTAAAGCTGAACCGTTTTCATCTTTACATTTCTTTACAAAAAAGTCCGCCAAAAAACTAGTCAATCATTCCTTAAACGGCTATACTTTCATCGCTTTAGAAAAATGAGCTTATTAAATAAGCGAATAAACATAAAAATTCAAATAAAACAAAATATTACTTGACAGGTGAAACGAAATGCAGTACCCTTTTAGGCACAAGGCACAAGGCACAAGGCACAAGCACTGGCAAACCTATGTCTTAAATTTATCAAATAATCCTATTCGACAAGTTTTTACTCGAAACTTATTTATATTTTCGAAATTATCTCTCGAATTATTATCGAAATTATCCACAAAACTATCTTTAAAAATTCCATTGGCATTAGCGCCGTTGTTGTTATTGCCGTACTCTTTAGAATCGCAGGCATTATCGGCCACGACTTCTGAGCGCATTCATGGTACTGCGCCTTATTTAACCTTTGATGGCGGTGTTACTAAAGTGACTGAAATAAGGGAATTATTAGGTATTAAGTTATCAGACGGTCGA
>NZ_LZHJ01000133.1:0-61671 GCF_001690815.1 Gilliamella sp. GillExp13
AAGACTTTTAATTATAGGTTTAGTTAAAGTTTATTGAACTTTGATTGAACAATCTATAAATAAAAATAGAATAAGTAAGAAAGAGAAGAAAGCGTAATTTAAACCAAGACAACTGTGAGTTGTAAGGTTAAGAAATTAAGCGTACACGGTGGATGCCTAGGCAATCAGAGGCGAAGAAGGACGTGTTAATCTGCGAAAAGCGACGGTAAGCTGATAAAAAGCGTAATAGCCGTCGATGTCCGAATGGGGAAACCCAGTGTGGGTAACTACACTATCATCTAATGAATCCATAGTTAGATGAGGCGAACCGGGAGAACTGAAACATCTAAGTACCCCGAGGAAAAGAAATCAACCGAGATTCCCTAAGTAGCGGCGAGCGAAAGGGGAGTAGCCCAAGCGGGTAGCATAAAGTATTAGTGGAAGCGTCTGGAAAGTCGCACGATAGAGGGTGAAAGTCCCGTACACGAAGGTGCGTTATGTGGAAGCTTATAGAGTAGGGCGGGACACGTGATATCCTGTCTGAAGAAGGGGGGACCATCCTCCAAGGCTAAATACTCCTGATTGACCGATAGTGAACCAGTACCGTGAGGGAAAGGCGAAAAGAACCCCGGGAGGGGAGTGAAATAGACCCTGAAACCGTGTACGTACAATCAGTGGGAGCTGTTACCGTTGGGTAATAGTGACTGCGTACCTTTTGTATAATGGGTCAGCGACTTATATTCTGTAGCGAGGTTAACCGAATAGGGGAGCCGAAGGGAAACCGAGTATTAACTGTGCGTTAAGTTGCAGGGTATAGACCCGAAACCCGGTGATCTAGCCATGGGCAGGTTGAAGGTTGGTTAACACTAACTGGAGGACCGAACCGACTAATGTTGAAAAATTAGCGGATGACCTGTGGCTGGGGGTGAAAGGCCAATCAAACCGGGAGATAGCTGGTTCTCCCCGAAAGCTATTTAGGTAGCGCCTCATGAATGACTGTTGGGGGTAGAGCACTGTTTCGGCTAGGGGGCCATCCCGGCTTACCAACCCGATGCAAACTCCGAATACTGACAAGTTGAATCATGGGAGACACACGGCGGGTGCTAACGTTCGTCGTGAAGAGGGAAACAACCCAGACCGCCAGCTAAGGTCCCGAAGTCATAGTTAAGTGGGAAACGAAGTGGGAAGGCTTAGACAGCTAGGATGTTGGCTTAGAAGCAGCCATCATTTAAAGAAAGCGTAATAGCTCACTAGTCGAGTCGGCCTGCGCGGAAGATGTAACGGGGCTAAAACTATGCACCGAAGCTGCGGCAGTGCACGCAAGTGTATTGGGTAGGGGAGCGTTCTGTAAGCCGTAGAAGGTGTGTTGTGAGGCATGCTGGAGGTATCAGAAGTGCGAATGCTGACATAAGTAACGATAAAGCGGGTGAAAAGCCCGCTCGCCGGAAGACCAAGGGTTCCTGTCCAACGTTAATCGGGGCAGGGTGAGTCGACCCCTAAGGAGAGGCCGAAGGGCGTATCTGATGGGAAACGGGTTAATATTCCCGTACTGGCTATAACTGCGATGGGGTGACGAAGAAGGCTAGGTTTACCACCTATTGGATGGTGGGTTAAGCGTGTAGGGGTGTGATTAGGCAAATCCGGTCACTGAAACTCTGAGGCGTGATGACGAGCTGCTAAGGCAGTGAAGTAATTGATGCCCTGCTTCCAGGAAAACCCTCTAAGCTTCAGGTTATAGTTAATCGTACCCGAAACCGACACAGGTGGTCAGGTAGAGAATACTAAGGCGCTTGAGAGAACTCGGGTGAAGGAACTAGGCAAAATGGTGCCGTAACTTCGGGAGAAGGCACGCTGATGTGTAATTGAAATCCCATGCGGACGTAGGTGAAATCAGTCGAAGATACCAGCTGGCTGCAACTGTTTAATAAAAACACAGCACTGTGCAAACACGAAAGTGGACGTATACGGTGTGACGCCTGCCCGGTGCTGGAAGGTTAATTGATGGGGTTATGCTTATGCAGAAGCTCCTGATCGAAGCCCCAGTAAACGGCGGCCGTAACTATAACGGTCCTAAGGTAGCGAAATTCCTTGTCGGGTAAGTTCCGACCTGCACGAATGGCGTAATGATGGCCAGGCTGTCTCCACCCGAGACTCAGTGAAATTGAAATTGCCGTGAAGATGCGGTGTACCCGTGGCAAGACGGAAAGACCCCGTGAACCTTTACTATAGCTTGACAGTGAACATTGAGCCTTAATGTGTAGGATAGGTGGGAGGCAAAGAAGCATGCACGCCAGTGTGTGTGGAGTCGACCTTGAAATACCACCCTTTAATGTTTGATGTTCTAACCTATACTTCTGAAACGAGGTAAGGGACACTGTCTGGTGGGTAGTTTGACTGGGGCGGTCTCCTCCCAAAGAGTAACGGAGGAGCACGAAGGTTAGCTAATCCTGGTCGGACATCAGGAGGTTAGTGCAATGGCAAAAGCTAGCTTGACTGCGAGAGTGACGGCTCGAGCAGGTACGAAAGTAGGTCATAGTGATCCGGTGGTTCTGAATGGAAGGGCCATCGCTCAACGGATAAAAGGTACTCCGGGGATAACAGGCTGATACCGCCCAAGAGTTCATATCGACGGCGGTGTTTGGCACCTCGATGTCGGCTCATCACATCCTGGGGCTGAAGTAGGTCCCAAGGGTACGGCTGTTCGCCGTTTAAAGTGGTACGCGAGCTGGGTTTAGAACGTCGTGAGACAGTTCGGTCCCTATCTGCCATGGGCGTAGGAAAATTGAGAGGGTTTGCTTCTAGTACGAGAGGACCGAAGTGAACGCACCGCTGGTGTTCGGGTTGTGATGCCAATTGCATTGCCCGGTAGCTACGTGCGGGATAGATAAGTGCTGAAAGCATCTAAGCACGAAACTAGCCTCGAGATGAGTTTTCCCTGAAGAGATTCAGTAAGGTCCGTTTGAGACTAAGACGTAGATAGGTCAGGTGTGTAAGTGTAGTGATACATTGAGCTAACTGATACTAATGAACCGAGAGTCTTAACCTTACAACTCGGAGTTGTTTTGGGTTACGTGGTAAAGAGTTGATAAAAAGTTGAGAAAGCAGTTTGTTCCGGATTGAGAGATGGGTATTGATATGAGATAATGGTAGAAGATATCAATACTAATTGAAAGAGACAGGATATGTCTGGCGGTAATAGCGCGGTGGTCCCACCTGACCCCATGCCGAACTCAGAAGTGAAACGCCGTAGTGCCGATGGTAGTGTGGGTATTACCCATGTGAGAGTAGGGTGCCGCCAGACTTTTAAATATAGAGCCCAGCAGTCATGCTGGGCTTTTTGCTTTTTGCTTTTTGCTTTTTGGAATATTTATTAAATATTATTTTGTTTATTGAAAATTAATTAATGCAGTAACAAATATTAATTAGTGTAAAAAACAGTCAAAAAAAGAAGGTATTTACCACTTTGTAATTATTTTCTATTTATTTCTTGCTGTATGTATGAAACAATTCAGCTATACAAGGAAAATTTTTTTGAGGTAGTCAGTGATCGATAATGATGGCTACCGTCCGAATGTAGGAATAGTTATTTGTAACAGGTATGGTCAAGTACTTTGGGCTCGTCGGTATGGGCAAAATTCTTGGCAATTTCCTCAGGGCGGAATAAAACAAAACGAAACGCCTGAGCAGGCAATGTTTCGCGAATTAAACGAAGAAGTTGGTTTATCATCAAAAGATGTGAAGATTTTATCCGTTACTAATGGTTGGTTACGATATAAGTTACCCAAAAGAATGATCCGTTGGGAAAATCAGCCAGTTTGTATTGGGCAAAAACAAAAATGGTTTTTATTAGAATTAATATCTGATGTATCAGTCATTAATCTCAATACATCCTCAGCACCTGAATTTGATGATTGGAAATGGGTTAGTTATTGGTATCCCATTCGACAGGTGATTGCATTTAAACGAGATGTTTATAGAAAGGCAATGAAGGAATTTTCTTTATCTGTGTTTGCTATACAGTCTGAAATAGAGACATCAGTAACTAATATTTCTAAAAAGAAACGATTTAATTTCTTTGCTAATAAACGGAAAAACAAAAAGCGTAATAAAAAATGAATCAATATTTACAATTCCCTAATTTCGATCCAATAGCCTTTTCCATTGGTCCGGTATCACTTCATTGGTATGGTGCAATGTATTTATTTGGAGTGCTGGGTGCACTTTATTTGGCTAAGCGCCGTGCAAATAAGCCAAATAGCCAATGGACGTCACAACAGGTTGAAAATTTATTGTTTTGGGGGTTTTTAGGTCTTTTTATTGGAGGCCGTTTAGGCTATGTCTTCTTCTATAATTTAGAAGCTTTTATCAAAGATCCTATAATTTTATTTAAAGTCTGGGAAGGCGGTATGTCTTTTCATGGTGGTTTAATTGGTGCGATTTGCGTTATTGCCCTTTTTGCAAAGGGAACAAAGAAAACTTTTATGCAAGTCGGTGATTTTGTTGCCCCTCTTGTCCCGATTGGTTTGATGTTTGGGCGATTTGGTAATTTTATTAATGGAGAACTTTGGGGGAGAGTAACTGATTCATCGATTGGTATGTTATTTCCAACATCATCACATGCCGATTTTATGTTTGTTCAGTCTCATCCAGAGTGGTTTTCACTTTATTCCCAATTAAATGGTATTTTACCAAGGCATCCTTCACAGCTTTATGAAATGGTGTTTGAGGGAATAGTACTGTTTATTATTTTAAATATTTTTATTCGAAAACCAAGACCTACTGGCTCTGTATCTGGCCTATTTTTATTTTGCTATGGTTTATTTAGATTTGTTATAGAATTTTTTAGACAACCAGATGAGCAGTTAGGCTTATTTTTAAATATTATCAGTATGGGGCAAATATTATGTTTACCAATGATTATTGGTGGTATTTTTATTCTTTTATTTGCATATAGATTTAATAATAAGGCAAAAACACAATGAAACAATATTTAGCGTTAATACAAAAAATTTTAGATGAAGGTACAGCTAAATCAGATCGAACGGGTACTGGAACGCTATCTATTTTTGGGCATCAAATGCGGTTTAATTTACAAGAAGGTTTTCCTCTTGTTACGACTAAAAAGTGTCATTTACGTTCAATTATTCATGAATTGCTTTGGTTTTTGAAGGGGGATACAAATGTTAAGTATCTTCAAGACAATAAGGTAACTATTTGGAATGAATGGGCTGATGAAAATGGTGACTTAGGTCCTGTTTATGGCAAACAATGGCGAGCATGGGGAGCGGCTGATGGTCGCCAGATAGATCAGATTTCACAATTAATTGATCAAATTAAAAATGATCCTGACTCTAGACGTATGATTGTTTCTGCTTGGAATGTTGGAGAATTAGATCAAATGGCATTAGCACCATGTCATGCCTTTTTCCAATTTTATGTTGCAAATGGCAAACTATCTTGTCAACTTTATCAACGTTCTTGTGATGTATTTTTAGGATTGCCATTTAATATAGCCAGCTATTCTTTGTTGGTACACATGATTGCACAGCAATGCGAATTACAAGCAGGTGATTTTGTGTGGACAGGTGGTGATACACATCTTTATTCTAATCATATGGAACAAGCTCATTTGCAATTAGGTCGTGAACCAAGAGTATTGCCAAAATTGGTTATTAAACGTAAACCTCCAACAATTTTTGATTATAAATTTGAGGATTTTGAAATTGTTGGTTATGAACCGTATCCAGCAATCAAAGCGCCTGTTGCTGTTTAATTTTTGTTAAAAAGTTTCAGGTAACTATGTGTTTCAGTATAAAAATAGATAATTTTAAGAATAGCGAATAGTTTTAACTGTGAGCTACTTAAATATAAACTGATAACAAATTTGGTCACAGAATAATGATATAACGTCCTTAGGCTTTGTTTATTTTATGCTCCCGAAAAATAAGATATAATAAGCAACTGTATTAATAATAATTTGATCTTAATATGAGTCAAAATCAAGAAATTCGCCCTATTTTTACTAAAAGTTTATTACACCCCCGTTATTGGTTAACGTGGTTTGGTATTGGTATTTTATATTTAATCGTTTTATTGCCATATCCAATCATTTATCAATTGGGAAAAGGGTTAGGATTGCTTTCGATGAAATTAATCGGCAAACGTAAAGAAACGGCTAGGCAAAACCTTAAACTCTGTTTTCCTGAAAAAACACAATCTGAACGTGATCAGATGTTGCGTGAGAATTTTATTTCAACAGGTTTAGCAATTTTTGAAACTGGTATGGCATGGTTTTGGTCTGATAAACGGCTTGCTAAAAAAGTTTCTATTGTAGACGATTTTCATATCACAAAAGTTCAACAATCAGGTCAAGGTGTTTTACTTATTGGTATTCATTTTCTAACATTAGAGCTAGGTGCACGTATCTTAGGAATGAATCACCCAGGAGTAGGTGTGTACCGTCAAAATGATAATCCTGTAATGGATTATGTTCAGCTTAAAGGGCGACTCAAATCAAATAAATATATGCTGGATCGGCATAATACTAAGGGAATGATCCGCGCACTAAAAAATGGTGAATTACTTTGGTATGCACCAGATCATGATTATGGTCCTAAAAATAGTGTATTTGCGCCTCTATTTTCAGTAAAAAAAGCTGCAACAACTGTAGGCACGCGTATATTAGTGAAATTAGCTCAGCCAGCTATTATACCATTTACTCCTAAGCGTGAGAAAGATGGTCGTTACACTGTTTATGTAACATCAGAGCTTGAAGGTTATCCAATTGATGATGATGTACTTGCGGCTACTTTTATGAACAAAGCAATTGAACAAGAAATTCTAAAAGCACCTGAGCAATATATGTGGTTACATCGAAGATTTAAAACTCGTCCAAAAGGTGATGCACCTTTATATACTGATAATGTTCAATCTGATTAATATGAATATTTTTTATAGCTTCTGTTGAAAGAGCAAAAAATTACAATATGCAAAAACTAAACAAAATTATTCTCTATTGCCGTTGTGGATTTGAAAAAGAGTGTGCTAACGAAATTACAGATAAAGCTGCTCAGAAAGAAGTATATGGCTTTGCTAAAGTTAAAGAAAACAGTGGTTATGTTGTTTTTAAATGCTATAAAGATGATGATGCACAATTATTAATAAAAAATTTAGATTTCCGAACACTAATTTTTGCACGGCAAATGTTTGTAGCAGGTGATCTATTAGTTGATTTACCTACAGATAACCGTATTTCTCCAATCATTGATGCATTATCTGGATGTATTGACAAAGCTGGCGATCTACGTGTTGAAGTTGCTGATACAAATGAAGGTAAAGCGCTTTCTGGCTTTTGTCGTAAATTTACCGTGCCCCTTCGTCAAGCATTAAGAAGTAAACGTATTTTATTAAAAATTGAGAATCCATCAAGACCCGTTGTCCACTTATTTTTTATTAGTAATACCAGTTGTTATGTTGGTTATTCACTAAGTCAAAATAATTCGCCTTTTTATATGGGAATTCCAAGATTAAAATTTCCCTCTGATGCGCCAAGCCGTTCTACATTAAAATTAGAAGAAGCCTTCCATATTTTTATTCCTTATGATGAGTGGGAGAAGCGATTAAAAGGTGGTTTAAACGCTGTTGATTTGGGTGCTTGTCCTGGAGGTTGGACTTATCAACTGGTTAAAAGAAGTATGATGGTTTATGCCATTGATAATGGACCTATGGATGAAAAATTGATGGAAACTGGACAAGTAAAACATTATCGGGAAGATGGCTTTAAATTTATACCTAAAAAGCATAATATTTATTGGTTGGTTTGTGATATGGTTGAGAAACCAGCTAAAGTGACAGAATTAATAGCCACATGGTTAATTAATGGTTGGTGTAGAGAGGCTATTTTTAACCTCAAATTACCAATGAAAAAACGTTATGAAGAAGTAAAACAAAATCTATATTCGTTAAATAAAGAGTTAAATAATAAAAAAATCAACGTACAAATTCAAGCAAAACAGCTTTATCATGATCGAGAAGAAATTACGGTTCATGTACAACGAATTTGGGGATAACAAAATTATAAGAGAGTAGGTATGAACTTGAAACGTTACTTTTATGCTATATTGATAATACCATTATTTACATTTTTGGTATGTTGTACTTTAGGAAATTCAGAGAAATCTCTTAACTTTGATGATAACAAAAATTCTAGTTATTATCTTTCACAAGCAGATAATAGTTCTGGAACAGATAAAGTTAATTGGCAATTATTAGCTATTCGTGCACTAATAAAAGAAAATAAATTTTCACAAGCAACTACATTATTATCAAATTTACCACCCAAGCTTAATGATGAGCAACAAAAAGAAAAGTTATTATCAGAGGGTCAAATCGCTGTAAAAAAAAGGAAATCATTTGATCTGAATCAATTAACTATTGAAAATTTGTCTAATTCACAACTGTATCGTTATTACATTATTAAATTGGGTTTGGATATAAATAGTAAAGATATTAATGCTCAAGCCCACGATTATCTTCAATTAGAAAAATATGTATCAGAAACAGAAAAAAGGCAATTATTAAATAATACATGGAATTTTTTCCGTAAATTAAAATCTGGTAAAATCCGCAAAATTTTAGTTGATGAAAATGAAACTATATTACAAGGTTGGGTTGATTTAGCTTATTCTTACCAAAATGCGAGTAAAGCACCCACTCCACAAGATGATGATACACCAGAAACTATTGCCACAAAATCCGAAAATCAAAAACAGCTATTAAAACAAGCTATCAACAATTGGGCTATACAATATCCAGATCATCCCGCAAAAGAGATTATCTCGATATTAACTGGAGAACAAACACTTGCTGTTGATGCTAATGCAAAAAAAGTTGCATTATTGTTACCATTAAATAGCTCTTCACGTATATTTGGTGAAACAATTCGTCAAGGTTACATGGATGGAATTAAGTTTTTCCCACAAGAACCACAACAAAATGTGATTATACTTGATACAACTAGTGCGCCAATGAATACTTTAATCCAGCAAGCACAGGAACAAAATGTTGAGTTAATTGTAGGTCCTTTATTAAAGAAAGAAGTTATTGAATTAAAATCACTAGAGCCAGCTATTCCTGTCTTAGCCTTGAATAAGGTTGATAACACTACTTCGTCTGCAAATAAAATGTGTTATTTTACTTTATCTCCTGAAGATGAAGCAAAAGATGCGGCAGACCATATTTATTCTCAAAATAAAATAAAACCATTACTGTTAGTCCCTCAAAATGATTTGGGTAAACGTGTTGCACAAAGTTTTGCAGCACAGTGGTCACAATTGTCAGCAAATAGTTCACAAGCTTACGTACAATACTTTGGTAACACTCAAACACTAAGCGCCAATATGAATCGTAACATAGGGATTAGCCTTACGGGAAATCCTATTTTAATAGATGAAACGCTATCAGGGGGAATGGTATCAGCTGGATTTGATGCTATTTATGTTTATTCTTCATATGATGAATTGACGTTGATAAAGCCAATGCTTGATATGGGTGCAAATAAAACTATTGGAAACTCATCTGAGGTTACACTTTATTCAAGTTCTAAAAGTCATGTAGCTAATGCTTCTAATGACTTTAATTATGATATGAATAAAACTGAATATGCAGATATCCCTATGGTTATAAATCAAATGGATAAGGTAAATACAAATATACCTAGCAACATTCAGAAAGATTATTCATTAATTCGCCTGTATGCAATGGGCATTGATGCGTGGAGACTAACAAATCGTTTTAATCAACTTAATTCATATCAACCTAATTTTTTAGATGGTATGACAGGTAAATTATCAACGAGCGATCAATGTGAAGTGACACGTGCACTCTCTTGGCAGCAATATATTTATGGTGAAGATAAATCTGATTCAAAAAGCGAATAAAAAACAAATTGGCGAGCATTATGAAAATATAGCTTGCCAATATTTACTTAAGCAAGGGCTTATACTTCTTACACATAATAGCCAATTTCGCTTTGGTGAGCTTGATTTAATTATGCTTGATAATGAATGTCTTGTTTTTATTGAAGTGCGTTATCGAAAGAATGCTAACTTTGGTGATGCGGAGATGACTGTTACACTAAATAAACAAAACAAAATTAGGCAAGCTGCCCAACAATGGATGATGGCGCAAAATTTAAATATCGAAGATACTGAGTTTAGATTTGATGTTTTTGCTATTACAGGTAACAGTCAAAAATGGATTATTAATGCATTTTAATTTTTAGGTGAAAAGTTTGCAAGATTTAATTAAAAATTATTTTACTGAAAGTATTCAAACTCAAATCGTGATGGCGGAATCACTTGGCTATTCTATTGAAAAGGCTGCAAATATTATTGTCGATAGTTTACTTAATGGCAATAAAATTATGAGTTGTGGTAATGGTCCCTCCGCAGCTAATGTACAAAGCTTTACTTCACGTTTAATCACCAGTATTAATATTGAAAGACCAAGTATTCCTGCAATGGCTTTAGTATCAGACAATGTTTTATTGAGTGCTATAGCAAATCATGAAGAAATTTATGCTCGCCAAATTCAAGCATTAGGACAACAATGTGATGTTTTAATTATAGCAACTTGCCAAGGGAATAGCAGATCTATCATTCGTGCTGTTCAAGAAGCGGTAATTAAAGATATGAAAATTGTCGCATTAACTGCTTTTGATGGTGGTGAAGTTATTGGCTTATTAGGCCAGAATGATATTGAAATTAGAATTCCGTCTTATAAAAAAGTAATGGCATACGAAATGCATGCCATGATTTTAAATTGCTTATGCCAATTAATCGAGAATAGGCTATTTATTCACAGTAAATAAGCTGAAATAAATCAGGTTTAATTCTGCATTAATAGTGATTTTATGCTATAATTGCGAACTATTTTGATGACTTAAATTAATAAGAGTACATGGTGTTATGACCGAACTAGCCAAAGAAATAACCCCCGTTAATATAGAAGATGAATTGAAATCTTCTTATCTTGACTATGCAATGTCTGTCATTGTTGGGCGTGCCTTACCTGATGTCCGTGACGGTTTAAAACCTGTTCACCGGCGCGTTTTATTCGCTATGCATGAAGCTGGATATGATTGGAATAAACCTTATAGGAAGTCTGCTCGTGTTGTTGGGGATGTAATCGGTAAATACCATCCACATGGTGATTCAGCAGTTTATGACACAATTGTACGTATGGCTCAACCATTCTCATTACGTTATATGTTGGTTGATGGTCAAGGTAACTTTGGTTCTGTTGATGGCGATTCGGCAGCTGCGATGCGTTATACTGAAATTCGTATGCAAAAGTTTGCGGGAGCATTATTAACGGATCTAGATAAAGAGACAGTTGATTTTTCACCTAATTACGATGGTTCAGAAATGATTCCAGATGTGTTACCAACACGAATTCCTAACTTATTAATTAATGGCGCGTCAGGGATTGCTGTTGGTATGGCAACTAACATTCCTCCACACAATCTCTCTGAAGTTATCAATGGTTGCTTGGCTTTTATTGAAGACGAAAATATTTCAGTCGATGGTTTAATGGAGTATATCCATGGGCCAGATTTTCCAACAGCAGCATTAATTAATGGTCGAAAAGGTATCGAAAACGCGTATCGCACAGGTCGTGGTATTATTTATATTCGCTCTAAAGCTACCATAGAAGTTGATGATCATAGTGGACGTGAGACCATTATTGTTAATGAGATACCGTATCAGGTTAATAAGAAAAAACTGATCGAAAAAATTGCAGAATTAGTTAAAGATAAAAAAATAGAAGGTATTTCGGCATTACGTGATGAATCAGATAAAGACGGTATGCGCATAGTCATTGAAATTAAACGCGATGCTGTTGGTGAAGTTGTATTAAATAACCTTTTCTCTTTGACTCAATTACAAGTTTCATTTGGTATCAATATGGTGGCTTTACATAAAGGTCAACCAAAACTCCTAAATTTACGCGAAATGATAGAAGCTTTTGTGCTTCATCGACGAGAAGTTGTAACTCGTCGAACCATTTATGAATTACGCAAAGCACGCGAACGAGCTCATGTATTAGAAGGTTTAGCAATTGCACTTGCCAATATTGATCCTATCATTGAGCTCATTCGTGCTGCTGCAACACCTAGTGAAGCAAAAACTAAATTATTGAGCCAAGCTTGGCAACTTGGAAATGTTTCGTCCATGCTAGAGAAAGCAGGTAATGATGCAGCTAGACCAGAAGATTTAGCTCCAGAGTTTGGTATTCATGATGGACATTATTATTTATCAGAAGCGCAAGCTCAAGCGATTTTAGATCTCCGCTTACACCGCTTAACCGGCCTTGAACATGAAAAAATTCTTGATGAATACAAAGAATTATTGCTTCAAATTGGTGAGTTATTGCATATTTTAGCTAGCTCAGAACGTTTGATGGAAGTAATTCGTGAAGAATTGGAAAGCGTTCGAGACCAATTCCAAGATGCTAGACGAACAGAAATTACAGCGAGCAGTGCAGATATTAATATTGAAGATCTTATTGCTCAAGAAGATGTAGTCGTTACTCTTTCCCATCAAGGTTATGTAAAATATCAACCACTTTCAGATTATGAAGCTCAACGTCGTGGTGGTAAAGGTAAATCTGCCACTAAAATTAAAGAAGAAGACTTTGTCGAAAAACTATTAGTTGCTAATACTCATGATACGATTCTTTGCTTCTCAAGCCGAGGTCGATTATATTGGATGAAAGTTTACCAATTGCCCGAAGCCAGCCGAGGCTCTCGAGGTCGTCCAATTATTAATTTGTTACCTCTTGAAGAAAATGAAAGAATCACTGCAATTTTACCTGTTCGAGAATTTGATGATGAACATTGTGTATTTATGGCTACAGCACAAGGTACAGTTAAGAAAACATCTTTAATTGAATTTAGTCGTCCACGAAGTGGCGGTATTATTGCGATTAATTTACGTGATGATGATGAATTAATTGGCGTTGATTTAACTAGCAATGATCCTTCAGCTATTGTTGATGATGAAGAACTTTATGATGATGCCATTGTTGAAGAGATTGACTCAGAAGATGATAACCTGATTGGTGAAATCTCAACGACTGAAGATATTATGTTATTCTCTGCTAATGGTAAAGTTGTTCGTTTCCCAGCCAATAAAGTTCGTTGTATGGGCAGAACGGCTGCTGGTGTACGTGGCATAAAACTTGATAGCGATGATAAAGTGGTTTCATTAATTGTACCTAGAGGTAGTGGCGCAATTTTAACAGCAACTCAAAATGGATATGGTAAACGTACTCAGCAAGAACTATACCCAACCAAATCAAGGGCAACTAAAGGTGTTATTTCTATCAAAGTTAGTGAGCGAAATGGTACTGTTGTTGGCGCAGTTCAAGTTGATGAAACCGATCAAATCATGCTAATCACAGATGCAGGAACGCTTGTTCGTACTCGTGTTTCAGAGGTAAGTATTGTTGGTCGTAACACTCAAGGTGTCATGCTTATTCGAACAACTGACAACGAAAAAGTGGTGGGATTACAACGAATAGCCGAAACAGGAGATGACGCAAGTGAATCAGAAGCATCGGAAAATAATGAACGGCACGATTCACTTCAAGTGTCCGAGGATTAATTATTTAATAATCTAAAAGGATTAGTTTTGCTAATCCTTTTTTATTTTAGAGAATCGTAAAAAGGAATAGTATTAGATGTTATTTTTAATAAAAAAAATATTAACAAATCTTGCATGGCAAATTTTGATTGCTTTGATTCTAGGAATTGCCGTAGGTGCTTATTTATTTGAGCTCTCTGCTACAAACCACCCTTTGCATTCATATTATCAATTTTCAATAGTAAATATATTTCAGCCTGCAGGCGATATCTTCATTCGGTTAATTAAAATGATTGTGTTGCCAATTATACTGAGTACTTTAACTCTAGGTATTGCAGGTCTTGGTGGCTCAAAACGGTTAGGGACCTTAGGTTTTAAAACTATTCTCTATTTTGAAATTATTACAACTATTGCTATTTTATTAGGTCTTTCTTGGGGAAATATTTTTTCACCTGGCTCGGGAATTGACTCCTCAACACTTGCAACGACAGACATTAGTAAGTATACCCAAGCAGCTGAAGAATTAAGCGGTAAACCTCATGGTTTAATTGTTATGATATTAGATATGATTCCAGCTAATATCTTTAAAGCTATGACAGACGGTGCTGTTTTACCTGTGATTTTCTTTTGTGTTTTTTTTGGTCTAGGCTTAATGTCTTTGCCAGATAAACAACGTGAACCTTTTCTTTTATTTTTAAAAGTAATTTCAGATACTATGTTTAAAGTAACTAATATGATAATGCGTTATGCACCTATTGGTGTATTTGCACTTATCACGGTAACGGTTGCTAAATATGGATTTGAATCATTACTTCCACTACTTAAATTAATTTTAACCGTCTATTCGGCAATGATTATTTTTACGTTAGTGGTATTAGGGCTTGTTTGTAAAATTTGCAAATTTAATATTTTTACATTATTAAAAATCTTGAAAGAAGAATTAGTGATTGCATTTTCAACCGCAAGTTCTGAAACTGCATTACCTAAAATAATTGAAAAGATGGAAGCTTATGGAGCACCAAAATCGATAACTAGTTTTGTTATACCTACAGGCTATTCATTTAATCTTGATGGTTCAACGCTCTATCAAAGTATTACTGTTATCTTTTTAGCACAGTTATTCTACATAGATTTAACTATTTTGGATCAGGTTATTATTGTCATCACTTTAATGATTGCATCTAAAGGGATTGCAGGTGTACCTGGTGCGTCAATTCTTGTTTTATCGGCAACCCTAGGTAGTGTAGGTATTCCTCTTGAAGGGATTGGTTATATTATGGGGGTAGAACGTATTTTAGATATGGGCAGAACAGTAGTTAATGTGGTTGGTAATGCACTAGCAGCAATTGTTATTGCACGTTGGGAACATGCTTTTGACGACAAAAAAGCAAGAGCTTATGAACAACAATATTTAAAATGATGAAATAATTATGTAGATTAATTTATCTCCAAAAAACTACCTGTTTATCAGGTAGTTTTACGCAAAATATATCTATTTAATTATTGATAAGAATAAGAAATATTTTGTCATGTCAGATTCAATTCTTTCACCATCGGTGACCACTAATCAGAAAGAAATCAACTTCGCAATGCTCTCTTTTTTCATAATTAGGTATTTCATTAATTACATACCCTGATATAGTATTTATCGATTCAAAAAATAGAAAACCAAAGCTTAAGTAATTTCTAGAAGGCACCTTGATTTTTTTGAGATTATTTAACTATAAAGTATAAACAACTCGTTATTTTCCATAGGTTAATATTGTTTTATTGAAAATAGCAATAATTTTGTCTACAAATCGATATAAAAAACCCAGCATTTGCTGGGTTTTTAGTATTTATTAGATAACTATTTAATTTTAGCTTCTTTATAAATAACATGCTGACGAACTACAGGATCGTATTTTTTGATCTCCATTTTTTCAGGCATAGTTCTTTTATTTTTGCTAGTGGTATAAAAATGACCTGTACCAGCAGAAGAAACTAATCTGATTTTTTCGCGTACACCTTTAGCCATGATATGGTTTCCTTATTAGTACTTTTCACCACGGGCACGAAGTTCAGCTAAAACTGCATCAATACCCTTTTTATCGATAGTACGCATACCTTTAGCAGATACACGCAATTTTACAAAACGTTTTTCGCTCTCAATCCAGAAACGGTGAGTTTGAAGGTTTGGTAGAAAACGACGTTTAGTAGCATTCATCGCATGAGAACGATTATTTCCTACTAAAGGACCTTTTCCTGTTACTTGGCATACTCGTGACATGTCAATAATTCTCCGAAATTTCTATGCTTAAGCCCTGGGCGTAATATGTTAATGGAATTGACCTCGTCAGGCTTTTAGTTTACTGCAGTTCTATCTGAGAAGCAGCTTAACCTCTCACACTACACCCATAATAATGAGGTAGCGAAGTATACGCTGTTATGCGCAAATTCTCAAGTATTATCTTACCTATGCATAAAATTAGTTTACAATGGCATAACTCATATAATATTTATTTTCTTAGTTAAAACAACATTTCTAAAAATTATTAAAACCATTTTGAATCAATATGATAGATAAAATTTCTATAAAAATTTTTTGTAATAGCACTTACTTTTTTCTTATAACGAACAATTCATTATAAAACAATGTACTGTCTTTAACATCATTTTAGAAAAAATGATTTAATTTAATAATAAATATGTTTTAATAAGCTTGATTAAGATTTTTATTTATATCGTGTTAATTTTCCAATTTATAAGGAGATTATATGAACCAGTTCACGCCATATAGTATATATGGCATTATCGGTTATCCTTTAGGGCACAGTATGAGTCCACTTATTCATACTACGTCATTTCAAGATTATGGGATCCCAGCAGTTTTAGTTCCTTTTCCTACTCCACCAGAAGAGATACCGACACTTTTTAAATCAGTCAGATTACTAAATATCCGTGGATTATGTGTCACTATTCCACATAAACAGACTATCATTCCTTATTTAGATGAAGTGACAGATCATGTAAAAAAAGCAGGTGCTGCGAATTTGGTGTATTGGGATGGGGATAAACTTTGTGGGGATAATACAGATATTATTGGATTCATGGAGCCACTTCAAAATAAAAAACTGCCAGCAGAATTCAAAAAAGTGTTATTACTTGGAGCAGGAGGTGCTGCACGTGCAGCTGTAGTGGGATTACAGGAACTTGGTTATACCGATATTACAGTAACGGATATTGCTGATGATTTACCTCAGGCATTAGCTAGTGAATTCAACCTTAAAACTATTTCATGGGAAGACCGTAGCAAAGTTGAAACTCAAATTGTTATTAATTCAACACCATTAGGTATGACGGGTAAATTTGAGAATCAAACACCTTATAAACAAGCTTGGTTTAAAGGTAAAGGAGTGGCTTACGATATTGTTTATACTCCATATAATACTTGTTTTAGACAAGAAGCAGAAAGAGCTGGCTGGGAATCTATTTCAGGACGTGAAATGTTTATTGGTCAAGCAAATGCTCAATTTAAGATTTGGACAGGAAAAGATCTTTCTGAACGAGCAAAACAAGCTGTAATTGATGCTTTAGCTAAACATTAATTGCCAAACAGGCAAACATATCTAGTTAAATTGGAATTAATCGTATTTTCTACTGTTTATACAATTAGCTGCTATTGCCAACTATATTACGTTGGCATAGGCAAAGTTAATATATTAATTGGATAGATCAAGCGCATTATAATAAGGAGCATTTATGACTAACTTAGAATTGCAAGCGTATCGTCGTTTTCTTATGCTAAAAGTATCAGAAGCTAGTGAATATATTGGAAAAACAGATATTAATACATGGCATGATTGGGAAAATGGTACAAAGCCGATCCCAGAGTTTGTCGGAAAAGCAATGCAAGAACTAAAAAAAATCAGAAACGAAAAAATAAATATTATTATAAATAGTATTAATGATCGTATTGGTAGTAATACAATCCGTTATTTTATGACATACGAAGAGTTCAAAAAGGTAAATTTAGATCTTGATGTGATTCAATGGCGATTACATCAATCGATTGCAACAGAGCTCTATTTCCGTGGTTTAGAAAAGTTATGTTAATTAACTTTATTAAGATGACTTTTAGGTTTTAAAAGCTTCCTTATAATATTGTAAACATTTCATTACGGATATATTCTATATATGTTATTTTTAATTATATAAAAAATACATAGTTATATATTTTTTATATACTATGTAAAAAATTTGTTGCAAAAATAAGAGCGAATCACTAGCATGGTTAATATATTCTATAAATCTGAAAAGATAAAACCCAATATGAATAAAACAATTTTTTTAGTTGGTGCACGGGCTGCAGGTAAAACAACGATGGGAAAGATGTTAGCAAATAAGCTATCGTTTTCTTTCATTGATACCGATAGATATTTACTCGAAACTACTCAAAAGACGGTAGCCGAAATTGTTGAAAAAGAAGGTTGGGAAGGATTTAGAGCAAGAGAAAGTCAGGTGTTGATTGATACAACTAAACCTAATTGTGTCATTGCAACTGGTGGCGGCATGGTATTAGCCGAGCATAATCGGAATTTTATGAAACAAAATGGCACAGTTATCTTTTTATCTGCACCTGCGGCAACACTAGCTGCGCGTTTAATGAAAGATCCTAACATTGCTCAACGACCATCACTAACTGGCCTATCTATTTATGATGAAATGGAAAAGGTATTGGCTGAAAGATTACCTTTATATCATGATGCTGCACATCATGTGATCAATGTTGATCAAGATGAAAGTTTGATTCTTGCAAAAATTTTTGAAATGCTTCGAAACTAATTTAACTTCTTTTAATAAAAAGGCCGCTTAAAAAGAGGTATTTTTATTAATAATAGAAAAAAATAAATTTTTAAAATTTAACCAAGATTCTATATAAGTTTAATTTTGAATAAAACTTTATTGTTTTTTAGAACCAAATAAAAGCTAAGTAACAAATTTATACTTACTATCTTTCTGATTAATATTGATACTTGTATATTGAATAGAATTATAATTTTATGTTTTACATATGGAGTATGACAAGTGGATAATCGAAAGGTCAATTCTTATGGAATTGCAGGATCTATATATGCAAATTATATAATACAAAGTATTGCATTAATTGTGATCATGCAATTTTCATATGATATATCGAAACAACTTAATATTGATCTAATCGGCATTGGTAAAATTGCTTCGGGTATAGGAATTGGAAAAATATTATTAATGTTTGTTGGTGGTGTATTGTCAGATAAATTTGGTCGCAAACTATTTATTTGTCTAGGTATGGCTTGCTATGCTATTTTTTTTCTAGGAATGCCTTTTTGTACTAATATAAATATTGCTTTTTGTTTAGCTATTGCTATTGGGGCTGGAAATTCTTTTTTAGATACTGGTTCAATGCCAGCATTAACAGAATGTTTTCCAAACTCATGTGGTACAGCTAGCGTATTGATCAAGGCTTTCATTTCAATGGGATCTCTTGTTCTTCCATTTATTGTTGTTTTTTGCCATCAATACCAAATATGGTATGGTTGGATTTTTTTTGGTTTTGTTGCTTATCTAATAGTTAATACACTATTTTTACTTCCTAAGCAGTTTCCACATATAGATACCTCCATTAAAAGTAATGAATGCTCACAAAGTTATTTTATTGGAAAACCTAATTTTGGATTTGAAGGTATTTTATTAATTATTATGGGATTTACAACAACAGCAACATTCGTTATTGTCTTGCAGTGGTTGCCAACTATCGCTATCAGAGCTGTTAATATGAGCGAACCTGATGCTAATCAACTGATTAGTTATTATAGTACTGCCTCAATTATTTCTGTATTTGTTACGGCTTTTGTCGTCAAACATCTATTAAAACCTATCTTTTGCATCATTATTTTGCCTGCCTTATCTGCGTTGGTATTAATCATTTTTTATTTTAATGTTTCACCTGCAATGTGTGTTATCGTCGCAATAGGAATGGGATTAACTGCGGCAGGGGGGGTACTTCAATTAACTTTGGTTGTTATGCAACAAATGTTCCCAACACGAAAAGGTCTTGCTGTAGGTTGTATGTATACTTTTAGCGGTCTATCGTTTGTTATCATTCCGCTTATAGTACCAAAATTAGCTATGTTCAATGTAAGTTATGCCATATTAATTGACTTTTTTATTGCGATGTCAAGTGTAATACTTGGCTCAATTATCTTTTATCGTTTTAAAAAGGTAGTTGATATAACAAAAATATAATTTTATATATTTTAAGAATAATAATGTTAGAGGGCATGCCAATATGGCATGCTTTTTTTCGATATTAACATCTCATAAAAATTTTAATTTATTTTCGTATTTAACAATTCAATATTTTGTTAATCCATTATTACTTAATCAAAAATCATTAAGCTTAAGCCATTAACTTTTATTAATAGCAAATTTTAAGATTTTTATTAGATTCTTGAAATATTGCTTGCCATAAAACCAAAAATAAATAAAAATACACAAAAAGTGAATAAGTATTCAGTTTGAGGTGGTTGTGAAAATGAAAGAACGTACAACTGAGTTAGTTGATGGCTTAAGACATTCAGTACCTTATATTAATGCACATCATGGTAAAACATTTGTAATTTTGCTCACAGGCGCAGTGTTAAAAAGTAATAATTATTCGAGTATTATCAGTGATATTGGTTTACTTTATAGTCTTGGTATTAAACTTGTTATTGTTAATGGTGCTCGCAATCAGATTGATGAATCTTTAAAAAATCATAATATCACACCTAAATATTATAAAAATACGCGTATTACCGATGCAACAACACTAGACATCATTAAACAAGTTACAGGTTCATTACAACTCAATATTACCGCAAGTTTATCAATGAGTTTAAATAATACTCCATTACAAGGAGCTCATATAAGTGTTGTGAGTGGTAATTTTGTGATTGCACAACCTTTAGGAGTAGATGATGGGGTTGATTATTGTCATACAGGTAAAATCCGTCGTATAAACAACGAAGCTATAGCTGAACAATTAGATCGTGGCTCAATTGTGTTACTAGGCCCTGTTGGCGTTTCGGTTACTGGTGAAAGTTTCAATTTAGCGTCTGAGGATGTCGCAACCGAAGTTGCTATTCGCTTAAAAGCGGATAAATTAATCAGTTTTTGTGCTGAACAAGGAGTACTTGATGAAAACGGTTGTGTTATTACCGACCTTTATCCTGTTGATGCGGATAATTATGTCAACAAAAAAGAGCAGCAAGGTAAACCTTTATCTAGTGAAGCACGTTTTTTACGTGCAGCATCTAAAGCATGCCGTAGTGGAGTCAGACGAAGCCATTTGGTAAGTTATTTGGTTGATGGCTCAATTTTACAAGAATTATTTTCTCGTGACGGGATTGGAACACAAGTAGCGATGGAACATTCTGAACAAGTGCGTTTAGCAACTATTAACGATATTGGAGGAATTTTAGAACTCATACGCCCACTTGAAGAACAAGGTATTTTGGTTAAACGTTCACGTGAGCAGTTAGAAATGGAGATCGATAAATTTACTATTATTGAACGTGATAATATGACAATTGGTTGTGCTGCGCTTTATCCATATCCTGAAGAAAAAATGGGAGAAATGGCCTGTGTAGCTATTCATCCTGATTATCGCAATTCATCTCGAGGAGATGACTTAATTGAAAAGTTAACAGAAAAAGCAATCCAGCTAGGGCTCGAGAAAATATTTGTTTTAACTACACGTAGTATTCATTGGTTTAGAGAAAAAGGTTTTAATCCAGCAGAAGTAGATGATTTACCTATTAAAAAGAAAAAACTTTATAATTATCAAAGAAATTCTAAAATTTTAATGCTTGATATTCTTTGAACTATATTTAAAATAGATCTGGGAGCAACTAAAATTTTTAATATTATAAATTAGGTATTAAATAATGGGATATTAATGCCAGCTATAAAAAGTAATTAAAATTAGTATGTTACAACAGTATTTAAAATTTGCATTGTAAATGCTTTTTTTAAATAAAATCCACGTGGTCGAGTTAAAATGATATCACCATTTTCACTAATTGCTTTGGTAAGAGCTTGTCCATTGGCTGCTTTAGGTCTAATTTGTAAATAAGTACCATATCGAGCGGTAATTTTTTCAACATGCCCTAGTGCTATCATATCCATTAACTCTTCCCAGTCTTGTTTGAGCTGTTGTTCTTGTTCTTTAGTTGGTGTCCACATAATAGGTTTTCCAACTTTTCTATTTGCGAGAGTAATAGTTCTTTCACCTTCTATCGGAATCCAAAGCACTTTTGCAAGTTTATATCTGACATGGCTTGTCTCCCAAATAACGCCATGATTAGCCATTAATGGTGTGACACTAACAAAGGTTGTTTCAAGTGGTTTACCGTGTTTATCAACAGGAATAGTTTTAAGCTCTATACCAAGATTAGCAAAATCTTGCTCAGCTTTACTACCAGCATTTGCTCCTAAAAAAGTTTCAATAAGATTGCCTACCCAACCCTTTTGTTTATTTAAATTATTCGGTATAGGTATGTTTAAGTATTGTGCTATCTCGCCAAAAGTATAACCTGCTGCTAACTGAGCTCGTTGCAATAATTCTTGTTCACTATTAGGAAAAAATATAGGCATGGCAAAAAATAGTTAACTTACTTGTTAAGAAAACACAGTCAATTATATTGACTGTGAATCTTAAAATAAAGAGTTATTAGCTTAACTTTTCAACCCAACTTGCATAGCTATTAATAATAAGGGATAAGAATTCTTTACTTTTTTCAGTAATATTACCACTTTCATCAAAAGCAGAAGCTACATTACCAATATAAGCTTCAGGCTGTTGTAATGTCGGCATATCAAGAAATACTAATGATTGACGAAGTTGATGGTTAGCGCCAAACCCACCAATTGCACCTTGTGAAACGGAAACAATTGCAGCGGCTTTTTTAGACCAAATGCTCTTACCATAAGGACGAGAACCAACATCTATTGCATTTTTGATAACAGCAGGAACTCCACGATTATATTCTGGTGTCACAAAAATAACACCTTGACAATCGGCTACTTCTTTGCGGAAACGAGTATAAGAGGCAGGAGGGGTATCATTATCAATATCTTCATTATATAAAGGTAAATCGCCAATTTGAATAATTTGTAATGAAAGTGATGGTGGTGCGATTTTTTGAAAAACTTTTGCTACTTTTAAGTTATAAGAGTCTTTGCGTAAACTCCCTACTAGTACAGCAATTTTTTTACTCATCTTAAATCTCCACTTTTTTTATAAGAGGTATTTTTAATACCTCTTAAATTAATAGTATTTGTTAATGTCCTGATGAGTCGACTTTTCGGCCTGCTTCAAATAAGAACCACGCACGTTGTTCTGTTTGATCGATCCACTCTTCAATTAAACTGGCAGTAGCGGTATCATTGTATTTATCACAAATATCATGTGCAACACGCATACGTTCTGTTAGTTTTACATTATCTTGGCATAGCTCGGCAAGCATATCTGATGGTTCAACGAAATCTGCATCATTATCAGAAATACTTTGTAATTTAGCAATGTGACCAATTGAGCGTAGAGTTGTTCCACCTAACTTACGGACGCGTTCCGCAATCGGATCTGTCATTGCAAATAGCTCTTCACCTTGATCATCTAACATTAAGTGGTAATCACGGAAATGAGGGCCACTAACATGCCAATGAAAGTTTTTAGTTTTTAAATATAAAGCAAATACGTCTGCTAAAACAGAATTCATTGCTCCAGAAATATCTTTTGATGCCTTTTGTCCTAAATCAGTAGGAAACAAAATAGCTGATTGTTGTAGTTTTTTAGCAGAAGCCGTACTTTTAGCCATGATATATTCTCCTTTAAATTGAATAATAAATCCCCGTATTGACAAAATTACGCCAACTTAATGTGAATGTCCAATAAAAAACGTTAATTTTTTACTATCATTGCTATTTCAGTAACCTATGGTTTTTTTATCTCTTACTTTTTCTTGTTTCTATTTATTTGAAATAATATCTTTCAAAATAAAAGAAAATATTTCAAAGTGTGATTTAGTTAAAAGTTTTTGCATTTCAAAATTGATAGCATTAATGCGAAATTTAACTCAATAGGAGACAATATGATTGATGCTATTTCATTTGGTGCCGAATGGTTTATTGGTTTATTCCAAGAAGGCGGCAAGGTATTTGTGGGTATGGTAACAAGTATATTACCATTATTAATTTCATTACTTGTTGTGATGAACGCAGTGATTAAATTTATTGGGCAAGAACGTATTGAACGTTTAGCGCAAGCTTGTGCGGGCAATCCTGTTTCTCGATATCTATTATTACCACTTATCGGAACTTTCGTATTTTGTAATCCAATGACATTAAGCCTAGGCCGGTTTATGCCAGAGTTTTACAAACCGAGTTATTATGCAGCTTCATCTTATAGTTGCCATTCAATGAATGGACTCTTTCCACACGTTAACCCTGGTGAACTTTTTGTTTATTTGGGAATAGCTGCCGGTTTAACTACCCTAAATTTACCTTTAGGCCCTCTTGCTGTGAGTTATTTCCTTGTTGGTTTAGGTACTAACTTCTTTAGGGGGTGGATTACTGACTTTTGTACTGCCATTTTTGAAAGAAAAATGGGCATCAAGTTAGAAAGAAAAGTTCATCTATAATAAAAATAAGGAATATAAAAAATGGCAAAATTTATCCAAATTGAAAAAGGCGAAGCAGGTTGGGGTGGACCTTTGGAGCTTCCAGTTATTGCTGGTAAAAAAATTGTTTATATTGCAGCAGGTACTCGTCCAGCCATAGTTGACACTTTAGTTGATCTAACAGGTTGGGAAGCTATTGATGGTTTTAAAGATGGCGAGCCGCCTAAAGAAGAAATTGGTGTTGCTGTGATTGATTGTGGAGGAACATTACGTTGCGGAATTTATCCAAAAAATCGTATACCAACTATCAATATTCATGCCACAGGTAAATCAGGCCCTCTGGCTCAATATATTGCTGAAGATATTTATGTTTCTGCGGTAAAACCTCACAATATCAAGCTAATAGAAAAAGAAGGCGATGTTGTAAGCGAACCAGCAACAAACGATAAATCGTCTGAATTTAAAGATTATGACAGCAGCAAAAAAATTACTGAACAAAGCGATGGTTTGTTAGCAAGAATTGGTATCGGTATGGGGTCTGGTGTTGCTGTCTTCTTCCAAGCTGGCCGAGATACAATTGACACTGTACTGAAAACAATACTTCCTTTTATGGCGTTTGTATCGGCACTAATTGGTATCATCATTGCATCTGGATTGGGTAACTTTATTGCGCATGGGCTAGTACCACTGGCAAACAATCCGCTTGGATTGGTTATTTTAGCCTTAATTTGTTCATTTCCATTACTTTCCCCATTCTTAGGTCCTGGTGCGGTTATTGCTCAAGTTATTGGGACATTAGTTGGTGTTCAAATTGGACTTGGTAATATTCCACCTCATTTAGCATTACCAGCATTATTTGCCATTAATGCACAAGCAGCATGTGACTTTATTCCTGTTGGTTTATCACTTGCTGAAGCTAAACAAGATACAGTTCGAGTAGGGGTACCATCGGTGTTAGTTAGCCGCTTTTTAACTGGTGCGCCAACAGTATTAGTTGCATGGGCGGTATCGTTATTTATCTATCAATAGATTGTTTAAAAAATGGGATGGTTCCATCCCATTTTAAACTAACGTTAAAAATAAAAAGCTTGGATTAAGTGAAAGCAAGAAATAAGAAGGTTAATGATGTCAAATATTATCTATCAATCAAAAATTAGTCAAATTGGTGAGTTTGCTCAAGATGCATTAACGGATGGTATGTTAATCCTGTTTAAAACTGGAGCACCAGCAGATTTAGCGGATTATTGTTTTGTGCATAGTCATGATGATTTAAAACAAGATTTACAAGTTGGGCAGACCATTTATCTAGGTAAACAGAGTTACAAAATTACCGCGGTGGGTGATGTTGCTAGCGTTAATTTCCGTGAATTAGGTCATATCACATTAAAATTTGATGGTAATAGTCAAGCCGAATTACCAGGAACCATTCATATAGAAGGTGAAACTCCAAGTCAGCTTTTTGTGGATGATGAAATTAGAATTGTAAATGATTAAGGAACATAAAAAATGAAACAAGTAGCAGTTGTTATAGGTGGCGGACAAACTCTTGGTGAATTCTTATGTAAAGGTATCGCTGATGCTGGATACAAAGTTGCCGTTGCAGACTTGAATGCCGCTAATGCAAACAAAGTTGCAGATGAAATAAATCAAAAATATGGCGCTGGCACAGCAAAAGGCTTTGTTGTTGATGCAACCAAAGAAGCTAGTGTCATCAAGTTAGCGCAAGACGTTGAAGCTATATTTAAACATTCTGACTTATTAGTCTACAGTGCAGGAATTGCACGTGCAGCTCCAATTACCAGTTTTGCATTAAGTGATTTTCAATTATCGGTTGATGTCAACTTAACTGGTTATTTCTTATGTGCGCGTGAATTTGCAAAATTAATGGTAAAACATAATACCGCTGGTCGTATTATCCAAATCAATTCGAAATCTGGAAAAGTGGGTAGCAAACATAATTCGGGATACAGTGCAGCCAAATTTGGTGGTGTAGGATTAACACAATCACTAGCCCTAGATCTTGCTGATTGCGGTATTACTGTAAACTCATTAATGTTAGGTAACTTATTAAAATCCCCTATGTTCCAATCGTTAATACCACAGTATGCTAAAAAATTAGGTATTCCTGAAAACCAAGTGGAACAAGTTTATATTGATAAAGTCCCTTTAAAACGAGGTTGTGATTATCAAGATGTACTTGATGTATTGCTATTTTATGCAAGTGATAAAGCATCATATTGCACAGGGCAATCAATCAACATTACTGGTGGACAAGTGATGTTCTAGTTAAAATAAAGTGCGAAAGTTAATTTAAACTTATCGCACTTTTTATTCTAGCTTAAATAAAATGGAAAAATATTAAATATGACGACCACTCTAGTTGCTATAGCACTTATTGCTTGGTGTATTCAAATTATTTTTAGTTGGTTTCAAATTCGTCGTTTCAATAAAGCGTTTCTAGCTTTACAAAAAGGTTGCTACTTAGGTGTCGGTCGCAGTAAAAGTAAACGATTTAGACCAAGAGTATTAATCGCAATTTCATTAGATGAAAATAAAGTTGTGATTGATTCTATCATAATGAAAGGGATCACTGTATTTGCATTGCCTAAATCTATTTCCCAGCTCCATGGCTTATCTGTATCAGAAATAATCCCAGAAAAAATATTTCCAAACGACCTAATATCACAAAGTGCGTTGATTGTTGCCTTAACAGCAAACAATTAATAATTATCTTTTATTTTGAAAAGTAATTTCTTTCATTATAAAGTATAATGGTTTGCAAAATAAAATTTCCTATATACTAATAATGATGGAATCATAATATGAAAGTAAGGCAACGACAAACAGCTATTTTAGAATACCTGCAAAATCATGGGCAAGTTAGTATCGATGAATTAGTTGAGCATTTCAAAACGACTGGAACTACAATTCGTAAAGATCTTACTCAACTCAGCCAAAGTGGTCTAGTTTTACGTACCTACGGCGGTGCCATGTTAAACCGTGAAATTGGTGATAGAGCTATTGATCATAAAACCTACATCAACATTGGATCTAAAAAATCAATTGCATACGAAGCAGTTAAATTGATCCAAGAAGGTGACTCAATTATTTTTGATTCTGGAAGTACTGTTGCTCAGATGATTCCTATACTGACAAGTTTCAATAATTTGACTATTATGACCAACAGCTTACACATTGTAAATGAACTCGTTGCGCATAATAATGATCATACTATTATCTTATCAGGTGGCACTTTTCGCCGTAAATCGGCCTCTTTTCACAGTAACAGCGCATCAACTGCGGCCATATTTGAATCTTACACTTTTGATAAACTATTTATGGGGGCTGATGGGATTGATTTAGTAGGGGGCGTGACAACATTTAATGAAAGCTATCACGGCAGTGTTGCCATGAGTAAAGCTGCGGCAAAATTAATATTATTAGCTGACTCAACCAAGTTTGGCAGGCGTAGTCCTAATGTTGTGTGTGACTTAAATGCTGTTGATACCATCATCACCGACAAGAAATTAGATGACAAATATTATGAAGCACTCATACAACGAGGCATTAAAGTCATTAAAGTAGAAGTAATTGATAAAGAATAAAAAATAGCATTGTTTAAATGTTGCATTAGCGGGAATCTATTTGAGTGATGCAAATTATTAACAAAACAAATTTAATTTACTCAAAATTAAAAACCCGCTAAAGCTGAGCGGCTAACAAGCGTACCGACTTATCACCTTAAAATAACAATCTAGCACGAATTGTTCCTGGCACGTTTTTCAGTTTAGCTAACAATTCTTCAGCCTTACTTTGTTTAACTCTATCGATATCAATAACAACATAACCAATCTGAGGATCAGTTTGTAAATATTGTGCTGAAATATTAAGCCCTTGTTCAGCGAATAACGTATTGATAGCAGTTAGAACACCAGGTTGGTTACGATGAATATTAATAAAACGACTAGAGCCTTTAGCTGGAATAGGTAAAGAGGCTTCAGGAAAATTAACTGCTGAAAGTGTCGCACCAGTATTAGAATATTTAGCTAGTTTACTTGCGACCTCAATCCCAATATTTTCTTGTGCTTCGCTAGTTGAACCACCGATATGCGGAGTAATAATTACATTATCAAATTGACATAATGGAGATTCAAAAGGGTCGTTGTTACTAGCAGGCTCTGTTGGAAAAACATCAATAGCTGCCCCACTGAGTTTATTGGTTTTTAAAGCTTTAGTTAAAGCATTAAGATCGATAACTTTACCGCGTGAAGCATTGATTAAAATTGCATCTTGTTTCATTGCATCAATTTCGTTATCACTAATCATTTTGATGGTTGTTGGATTTTCTGGTACATGCATTGAAACAATATCGCTTATTGCTAGTAATTCTTTCATTGTTGAAACTTGTTTAGCATTGCCCAAAGGTAGTTTTGTTTCAATATCATAAAAATAAACATTCATCCCTAACGATTCAGCCAAAATACTTAGTTGGCTACCAATATGCCCATAACCAATAATACCTAAATTTTTACCACGAGCTTCGTGTGAACCCGTCGCAATCTTATTCCATTTTCCACGGTGAGCTTTAGCATTTGCATCTGGTACTCGACGAAGTAATAATATTGCTTCGGCTAATACTAGCTCTGCTACAGATCGCGTATTTGAAAATGGTGCATTAAAAACAGGAATCCCTTTTATTGTCGCTGCATCAAGATCAACTTGGTTGGTACCTATACAAAAACAGCCAATGCCAGCAAGTTTAGGTGCAGAATCGATAATATCCTTAGTTAATTGTGTTCTTGATCGGATCCCAATAAACCGAACATCTTTCAGAGCTTGCTTAAGTTCTTCAGGTGATAATGCGCTTTTATGATATTCAATATTGGTAAAGCCGGCGGATTTTAATATTTCAATTGCGCTAGGGTGAACTCCCTCAAGTAATAAAAACTTATTTTCATCTTTGGTTAAAGTTTGAATAACCATTATTTCCTCTCTTTCCTTCAGCATACAAATTGGTACCTATAACTAAATACCATTATTAACTTTATTGTAGTAAATGATTTTATCTCAGCTCTTTTACACCCGTACTGCATCCAACAAGCGCAATATCAGCGCCTTTATTGGCAAATAATCCAACAGTAACCACACCTGCAATGTTATTAATTCGGTTTTCAAGCTCCATTGGTTTGGCAATGACAAGATCATGAACATCTAAAATCACATTACCATTATCGGTTATAACGCCTTGACGATATATTGGTTTACCGCCCAGCTTATATAACTCACGAGCAACATAGGAACGTGCCATTGGGATCACTTCAACCGGTAATGGGAATTTACCTAATACATCAACAACTTTTGATTCATCAACAATACAAATAAATTGTTTAGCAATGGCTGAAACAATTTTTTCGCGTGTTAAAGCTGCACCACCTCCTTTAATCATTTGCAATTGGTGATTAATTTCATCTGCACCATCAACATAGACATCCAAACAATCGACTTCATTACAATCGAGAACAGGAATACCATAGTTTTTTAATTTTTGGGTCGATACTTCCGAACTAGATACAGTGCCTTTGATTTGATCTTTTATTGTAGCTAATGCATCAATAAAATGGGATGCGGTGGAGCCTGTTCCTACACCAATAAAAGAATCGGGTTTGATAAATTTTAAGGCTGACCAACCTACGGCTTTTTTTAATTCGTCTTGTGTCATAAGAACCCCCTATTTTGAGGATAATTTTTCTTAAAAAAATAAAATTTTGAAAGCAAAATTGTTGAAGATATGGCATAGTACCCAATTAGAAAGCAAAAATCATTAGGATTTTAAGAATTAAATCAACTTTGTGATATATTTAAAACTTATTACGATATTAAAGTAGATTTAATATTTGAGCAATGATCAAATTATTAATAAAGAGATTATGAAGCGTCCAGATTATAGAGCATTACAAGCATTAGATGCGGTGATAAAGGAACGAGGATTTGAAAGAGCTGCTGATAAATTGTGTATTACACAACCAGCAGTTTCGCAACGTATCAAACAATTAGAAAGCTTTTTTGGTCAACAACTGCTAGTTAGGACCATTCCTCCGAAAGCAACCAAACAAGGTGAGCACCTGCTTGGTTTATTACATCAAGTTGAATTATTAGAACAGCAATGGTTAGGTGATAACGAGCAAAATGCCACACCGCTGTCGTTATCTATTGCGATTAATGCTGATTCTTTAGCAACTTGGTTTTTACCTGCGTTAAAACCAGTTTTAGATAAAAATATCTTACGTTTTGATATTCAAGTCAAAGATGAAGAACATACGTTAGAATTATTGCGTTTAGGGACTGTGGTTGGTGCGATTAGCATTCAAGCTAATCCTTTACCAGGTTGCTTGTCTGATTTATTAGGTGCTTTAGACTATATTTTTGTGGCTTCACCTGATTTTGCTAAAAAGTACTTTCCAACTGGGGTGACTCGATCATCTTTATTAAAAGCGCCTGCTGTTGCATTCGATCATTTAGATGATATGCATCAAGCCTTCTTACAAGAAAACTTTAACCTTACGCCAGGCAGTGTAATTTGCCATATCACTAGTTCATCTGAAGCTTTTGTGCAATTAGCTAAACAAGGTTCGGCATGCTGTATGTTACCAAAGTTGCAAGTTGAGCAAGAATTAAAAAATGGTGAATTAATTAACTTAACTGATGGGTTATATCAAAGACGTATGCTATATTGGCATCGTTTTGCTCCTGAAAGTAGTGTAATGCAAAACATCTCTGAAACCTTGATTCGTTATGCACAACAAACATTATCACAGCCTTAGGATTTAGATCACAAAGAATAAATATATTAAGTGATTTTTATACTGAAACACATACTTACCTGAAACTTTTTAACAAAATAAAGTCTATATTTAAAGAGCTGAAGATATGAGCCAATTAAAAAATGATCGTTATTTACGAGCTTTACAATGTTTGCCTGCAGACTATACACCAGTTTGGATGATGCGACAGGCTGGTCGTTATTTACCTGAGTATCGTCAATTAAGGTCAAAAGCGGGTGATTTTATGACGATGTGTCAAACGCCAGAATTAGCTTGTGAGGTCACCTTACAACCATTACAACGATTTGAGCTTGATGCTGCTATTATTTTTTCTGATATTTTAACAATCCCTGATGCTATGGGGCTTGGCTTATATTTTGAATCGGGTGAAGGACCTAAATTTAAAAAATCGATATCTTGCATATCAGATATTGAACAATTACCCATCCCAGATCCAGAGCAATCACTTAAATATGTGATGGATGCGATTCGATTAACAAAAAAAGAACTCAATGGTAAAGTTCCACTAATTGGTTTTTCGGGAAGCCCATGGACACTAGCCACCTACATGATTGAAGGAGGCAGTAGCAAAGCATTCACCAAAATTAAAAAGATGCTTTATAGTGAGCCCAAAGCGTTGCATCAACTACTTGAAAAACTCGCAAACAGTATCGCATTATATTTAAATGCACAAATTCAAGCGGGAGCACAATCGATTATGATTTTTGATACTTGGGGCGGCGTATTAAGTCATCAAAGCTATCAAACATTTTCACTTGACTATATGCAACAGATCTTATCGCAATTAAAACAAGGTAAAAAAAGTCAAGATATAACCTCGTACATTCCTGTTACTTTATTTACTAAAGGAGGAGGAATATGGCTTGATCGTATTATTAATACTGGTTGTGATGCGGTGGGAGTGGACTGGACTGTAAATTTAAGCCAGATTACTCAAAAAGGGAAAATAGCAGTACAAGGGAATTTAGATCCTTCCGTTTTATATGCAAGAAAGCAAACAATTGAATCTAACGTAGAGGCCGTTCTTAATGAATATGGCTATCACAATGGGCATGTTTTTAATTTAGGGCATGGTATTCACCAAGATATCCCTGTAGAGAATGTACAGCATTTGATTGAAGCGGTACATCGACTGTCAAAAAGGTTTCATCATGATTAAAAATCCTGTTCAATTAAGGCTAGAAAAGTTACCACAATGGAAACAACGTCTATTTATGGTCTGCTTATGCGAACGAATGTATCCCAACTTTGTTTTTTATTGTCATCAACAACAAAATGAAGATGATGCTAAAAATTACAAAAAAATACTAGATTTAGTTTGGGAATCGCTATTAGTTGAAGATGTAAAAATCAATTTTGATTTACAGCTTGAAAAATTAGAACTCATTATTCCAACTGTAACAGATGACAGTCCTTATATGGTTTATCCTGCCATCGATGCTTGTCATGCGCTTGGCGAAGTTTTGCACTCTTACTTGAGTGGTGAAATCGCCGAACATACCGCTAAAGTCAGTAGTATATCAGCAACTACTATTGCTGAATTTGAAATGACCAGAACAAATGTTACTCTTTCAGAAGATGAACAGCAAACTTTACCTAGTGTTATTGATGAATTTGATTTGCAGTGGGAAATATTTCGATTGCTACGCGAAGAAAATAATGAAATGAATGAGTTGATAAAAGGCTTGAAAGATGAAATTCGAGCAGCGGGAACTAGCAATATTGGTGTTTTTTTGAGCTATCAAGGCGTTTAAAGTGTAATTTTTAAAATTTTTATTAAATTTTTCTTTAATATTGGACAAATATAGACTACATTTAACAGCAATGTAATCTAAGCAACGTTTACAGTAACGAAGCTAGAATATTAAGTTTTATCTTCGTTTATAATGTTAACTTTAACAATAAAATAATATGTAAGGATATACCCATGAATAAAACAGAACTTGTTGACGCTATTGCTAGCAAAGCTGATATTACCAAAGTAGCTGCAAAAACGGCGTTGGAAGCTACATTAGCCGCTATTACTGAATCATTGAAAGCTGGTGAGCCAGTTCAATTAGTTGGTTTTGGTACATTTAAAGTTAATTCTCGTAAAGCTCGTACTGGTCGTAATCCAAAAACTGGTAAAGAAATTAAAATTGCAGCAAGTAAAGTACCAGCATTCGTATCAGGTAAAACTTTAAAAGAAGCAATCAAATAAGTTGCTCTTTCTTACTGTCAACTTGATTGATAGAAGTATTAGGTCATAGGGTATAGCCTTATGACCTTATCATCTCAATAAAAATACATTGTTTTAAGACAATTGCCTTCACTTTTCCATCTTGTTTATAAGTAGTATTAGAACCAAATTAGTATTATATTATTAATAATTTTAAGTGGTTATTTCAACCCATTTCGCTTGTAATATATCAATCAAATCTTGAGGCGCAATTTCTATTTCTAATCCTCTTCGCCCGCCTGATATAAACATTGTCGCGTGCTCACTTGCACTTAAATCAATGAGTGTGGGTAGTTTTTGCTTTTGACCGAGTGGACTAATTCCTCCCACCAAATAACCTGTTACCTTTTGAGCTAAATTAGGATCAGCTAAATCTATTTTTTTACATTTTAGTGCTTTTGCGACTTTTTTAAGATCCAAATGACTATCGACAGGCAATACACAAACCGCTAACGTCTTATTATTACCGTTTAAACTCACAACCAAGGTTTTAAATACCTGTGCTGCTGTAACATTCAAACTGGGATCAAGTTTATCAACCGCTTCTTGCCCATAGTTAGTTTGGTTGGGATCGTGTTTATATTGGTGGATATTAAATTTTATTTTTAACTTTTTAAGTAAATCAATTGCTGGAGTCATAGCTTATATCCAATAGATTTAGTTAAATCAAAATAGTATATGGCAAATGATATCCTTACCAAAATAGAGTTGGTAAGGAAATGAATAACAATTAAAGAATTAATTTGTGGTCTTCTTGATTTTTATTATCACTGTTAGGTGGTGCTACTGAGTTAGAGGAATTATTTGCCAGCGTATAAAGACGATAGAAAAAGCTAGTAACAAAAATATCAAAAAAGATACTACAGAAAGAGAAGATTGTATCAAGGACAAAATTGTCATTATCGAACGCAATAGCTAATTGAGCAAAAACCATCACAAATGCTAGGTAAATTAATACCATCAAAATAGCTGAGCGCCACTGTGTTTTTGATAACTGAATGCTTAATGAAAGTGAGTCAAGAATATTGTTTTGACCAGGTTCAACCAGCGAAGCAAAAAAGAAGTTACAAAAAATAATTAAAATCAGGATTGGAATCAGTAGTACTAAAAAAATTAATATAAAAATAAGTGCTTTAGGTAAAAGTAAATTTAAACTAATAAGCACTATAGATAACATAAATGAGACTAAAAATATAAAGACACCAATGATAAGATAAAAAAGAATAATTTTTAATGTATTTGATAACGCTTTAGACAGTAATAGATTTAAATTAAGTTTATCGCTGATATAAAGGTTAGAAATTGTTGCTATACTAATTGCTTTTGAAATAATTCCAATTAGTAATGCCAACATCACGAATAAAACATAGTTAGTTAAATTTCGTGAAAAATAGATTTGTTCGGCTAGATTTTGTTTGTCAAAGAAAGAATTAAAAAACGTATGAATTAAAGCTAGCGTTAGACTAACAAGAACAAATTGCGTAATGCGATTACGAATAAAATTGCGAGTTTGTGTAAAAGTTAAAGAAAAAGAGATTTTTTTTTGCATTTCTATGTAAGTTCCTTATATGTGGTAACTGGCTTAGTTACCACTATTATTTTTGAATGATTAAATTCGTAAATTAAGCTTGCAATAATGAAATATCAGCTACTTTCAAGAATAAGTTTTGTAGCTTTTTCAAAAGCGCTAATCGATTAAGTCTAATCTCTTCATTGTCAACCATAACCATGACTGAATCAAAAAATGCATTCACCGTCTCTTTTAATGACGATAATTCAATTAACGCATCTTGATAACGGCTTTCACTAAAGTAAGGTGAAAGTTTATTGGTTAAAATCGCCAATTTTTTAGCTAACTCGCCTTCAGCACCTGCTTCTAGCAAGGCTGCATTGATCTGCTCAGGAATAGTAACCTCAACTTTAGATAAAATATTTGACACTCGCTTATTAGCTTCGGCTAATGACGAGGCTTCGGGCAAGGTTCTAAAGTGAGTGACTGCCTTAACGCGTGCATCAAAATCAGCGGGTTTAGTTGGATTAAGTGCTAAAACTGCTTGAATCGTATCAATTGCAAAGCCTTGTTCTTGATACCAAGCTCGGAAACGACCCTGCATAAAATTAACAATATCGTCAACTATGTTTTTATTATTAAGCTTATCGCCATATAATGATGTGGCATAATTGGCTAATTCAACTAGATCTAAAGGCAGTGCCTTTTCAACAATAATACGTAAAACACCAATAGCCGCGCGACGCAATGCAAAAGGATCTTTATCACCTTTAGGATGCTGACCAATACCAAAAATGCCGGCTAAAGTATCCAATTTTTCAGCGATAGACACTGAACAAGAAACAGCAGTACTTGGTAATTCATCACCAGCAAAACACGGTTTATATTGTTCTTCAATGGCGGTTGCAACTTCAATACTTTCGCCATCTTTAAGGGCCAAATAACGCCCCATAATACCTTGTGTTTCAGGGAATTCAAAAACAGTATTAGTCACTAAATCGCATTTTGTTAATTTGCCCGCTCGTTTGGCTTGCTCAACATCAGCCCCAATTTTATCGGCAATAAAGCCAGATAACGACTCTATGCGAATTGCTTTATCCTTAACTGTTCCAAGCTGTTGCTGAAATAAAACTGTTTCAAGGCGAGGCAAACGGTCTTCTAAACGTTGTTTTAAATCAGTTTGATAAAAGAATTCAGCATCGGCAAGGCGAGGGCGAACTACTTTCTCATTACCCGAAATTACAACTTGTGGATCTTTTGACTCAATATTAGCCACAAAAATAAAGTTTGGTAATAATTTGCCTTGTTTATCATAAACAGGAAAGTATTTTTGATCGCCTTTCATGGTATAAACCAATGATTCAGCAGGAACCTCTAAAAATCGCTCCTCAAATTTAGCAGTTAACACAACAGGCCATTCAACTAGAGATGAAACTTCTTCAAGCAAATTATCTGTTAAATCCGCTTTACCATTTAATTTTGCAGCTTCTTCTTCAGCTTGTTGTTTAATAATAGATTTACGTTTATCGTAGTCAGCAATTACTTTACCGCGTTGTTCCAAAATTTCAGGATACTGGTCTGCATTATCAATAGTGAACTCTTGCTCACCCATAAAACGATGGCCACGAATAATGCGATCTGATTTAATCTCTAAAATCGTACCAGGCACAAGCTCATCACCATACAACATAGTAACAGTATGACATGGACGAATAAATTCAACTTGACGAGCTGCCCAACGCATTGGTTTAGGGATAGGTAATTTACTTAATGCGGTTTTAACCATATCACATAACAAATTAACAACTGGCTGACCTTTTTGATTTTGAGTATAAGAAAGCCATTCACCTTTATCGGTTTGTATACGCTCAGCCTGATCAACTGTAATACCACAACCACGAGCCCAACCTTCAGCAGCTTTAGTTGCATTGCCATTGGCATCAAAGGCTGCGCTGACCGCAGGACCACGTTTAACTATTTGACTATCGGGTTGCGTATCATTCAAATTCAAAACTTTTAATGCTAAACGACGAGGCGATGCATACCAAAGCACCTCACCATGTTCTAAATTGGCATTATCAAGCTGCTGTATAAAATTAGCCGCAAAGCTTTCTGCTAACGTGCGGAGTGATTTTGGTGGTAACTCTTCGGTACCAATTTCCACTAAAAATGTTTTTTGCATAATCTTCTAATTCCTACTTTGATGCACTTTCGTTAGATTGTGAATTTTGGCACATAGGGAAGCCAAGAGCTTCGCGAGATGCGTAATAGGCTTCTGCCACCATTTTGGTTAATGTTCTGATGCGCAAAATATAACGTTGTCGCTCAGTTACTGAAATTGCTTTACGAGCATCAAGTAAATTAAAACAGTGGGCCGCTTTTAAGATGCGTTCATAAGCGGGTAGTGGCAGTGGTTTTTCTAACTCAAGCAAAAACTTGGCTTCTTTTTCGTGTTGTTCAAAACAATAAAATAAAAATTCAACATTTGCATATTCAAAATTATAAGTGGACTGCTCAACTTCGTTTTGATGAAACACATCGCCATAAGTTGTTTTACCAAATGCACCATCACTCCAAACCAAATCATAAACACTATCCACGCCTTGAATATACATTGCTAAGCGTTCAAGTCCATAAGTGATTTCACCAGTAACTGGCTTACATTCAAGCCCACCAACTTGTTGAAAGTAAGTAAATTGGGTTACTTCCATACCATTTAACCAAACTTCCCATCCAAGCCCCCAAGCACCAAGGGTTGGGTTTTCCCAATTATCTTCAACAAAACGGATATCATTAACAGTTGGGTCAAGACCTAATTGTTTTAACGAACCTAAATAAAGCTCTTGAATATTATCAGGAGAAGGTTTTAAGATAACTTGAAATTGGTAATAATGCTGAAGCCTATTTGGGTTCTCACCATAGCGGCCATCGGTTGGGCGACGTGATGGTTGAACATAAGCCGCATTAATAGGTTCTGGCCCCAGCGCTCGTAGGCAAGTCATTGGGTGAGATGTCCCCGCACCAACTTCCATATCCAAAGGCTGAATCACAGTGCATCCCTGATTAGCCCAGTAGTCTTGTAACGTAAGAATTAACCCCTGAAAGGTTTTGACATTAAACTTTTGCATGATGTTATCTTTATGGTTGAATTGATATTTCGATAATTTAAATAGTGCTATATATTATACTTTTTATCAATACTTGTGAAATGCCTAATCAGGCTCTGCCTAATATTGAATAAATAATTGATTTTTCTACAAAAATAAAAATAAAATAAAATCAATACTCTACCTGAACGTTTTTTATGGAAAAGTAGGACAACATATAACCTTTTCTGATTAACATTAATTAATCGTTTAATATCAAATGAATAGACTATATTTTATTAGTAATATGTTATTTAGCTTATTTAATCGTTGGCAAAATATCCTCGATTTTTATGTATTATTTTTGTTGCCATTAGTTAAAAATTGACAAATTTCTTGTTGTGATTTGAGTGTTCTAATGTTTTGTAATATTTCTGACGCTTGAACATAGTGCTGTTTTAAATAAGCAAGCCATTGTTTGATGCGAGCAGAGTGATAAAGAGGTTTAGCATTATCAATAGATGATGTTGCATAGTGAATTAAAATTTCCATCACTTGTTGCCAATTTAATGCTGACTGTTTAGTTCGAATCATATTAGCTAGGTTTGGAATAGTTAAAATACCTCGCCCTAGCATAATGTCATTAGTTTGGCTTTGGCTTATGCAATTTTCTGCATCTGCAATAGAGAAAATTTCACCATTAGCAATAACAGGAGTTTTTAAGTGCTGTTTGATTTGGCCTATTGTTTGCCAATCTATTTTTTCAGTTTTATAGCCGTCTTCTTTGGTCCTTCCGTGAATTGCTATTTCGTTGGCTCCGGCAAGTTCAATTGCGTTGGCAATTTCGTGGCAATGTGATTTATTATCCCAACCTAAGCGAATTTTGACTGATAATTTATTTGTTGCACCTATAGCTTGTCGTACTTGGCTGATAATATTAAATATCTGCTCTGGATATTGTAATAAATAAGCGCCACCATGGCTGCCAACTACAGTTTTGGCAGGGCAACCAAAATTGATATCTATGCCATAAGAACCTAATTCGATAGCTTTAACGGCATTTTCAGCCATCCACTCTGGCGACTGTCCTAAAATTTGGACACGAACTGGCGTGCCAGATTTGGTTTTTCCATTATTGTAAAGTTCAGGACATAGGCGATAGAAAGTCCTATTTGATAATTTGTGATTGGTCACTCTGATAAATTCTGTAACACAATAATCAAATTGGTTAATTTCAGTTAAAAGTTGTCTGACTTGATAATCAAGTACTCCCTCCATAGGAGCTAAAATAATTCGATTAATTTTCATTGAGAAACCTGATTGGTATTACCATTACCACAAACAGGACAATTAGGTTGTTTGGTAAATTTAACTTGGCTAAACTCCATTGTCATTGTATCAATCATTAATACACGACCAATTAATGGTTTTCCATATTGAGTTAACACTTTTATCGCTTCTAAGGCTTGCATGGAACCAAACATTCCAACAAGCGGAGCCATGACGCCGGTCTCAACACAAGTGAGTTGATCTTTACCAAATAAGCGACTTAAACAGTGATAACAAGGTTCATTAGGTTGGTATGTAAATACACTTAATAACCCCTCCATACGGATTGCCGCTCCAGAAACTAACGTTTTTTTTACTTGAAAGCAACAGCGGTTAATTTGCTCTCGTGTCACTAGGTTATCCGTACAGTCTATGACAATATCATGTTGTTTAATAAGTGAAATAAGCTTATTATCATCAAGTCGCTGATTTACTGTTTCAATTAACGTATTGGCATTTATATTGGTTAAGGTCTCTTTTGCCACCTCGACTTTGTATTGATTAATAAAGCTTTCGGTATATAAGATTTGTCGATTTAAGTTGGATTTTGATATGGTGTCAAAATCAACTAACGTTAATTTGCCTAAACCTGATGCGGCTAAATAGAGTGATGCAGCGCAACCAAGTCCGCCTAAACCAATGATCAGTGCTGAACTGTTTTTCAATATTTGCTGTTTATCAATATCGAAATCACGCAATGTGATTTGTCTATCATAACGAAACAATTCTTGATCAGTAAGTTCTAGCATATTGTGCGATTATTATTGTGATTAATTATGAAAAAGCATTATAACAGAAACTTGGCACAACAATATGCCAAGCTATTAAGATTATTTGTCAAAGCCAGATAGAAAGGTTAAATATTCCTCTTTGGTCATTAGTGGTTTATATTCTGACATCAGCTTCTGTGCAGGTTTGGCATCATCATAAAGTAAATCAATAATTGTACATGCCATCATTTGCGCAGGACGGATGTAAGCCATTTCTTCATCAAATACCGTATAATCTTTACCATGTAAAACACCTCGAACTGAACCAATCCATGGGTGGCTAACAGGCATAATGTGAGATAAATCTCCAGTATCCGTACTACCTGTCATATGAGGCGCAATCCAAACATTATCAGCACCAATTAGATCTTGTGCATTACTTTGTAAAAAGTCATTAAGTGTTGGGTTGTTTTGCAAAGGTAAATAACCTGGTAGATCTTTAATTTCACACGTTGCCCCAACAGCCATTGCTCCAGCTTTTAATGCTTGATTTATTCGCTCATTGGCATCAATCATGGCTGGCACATTGCTTGCGCGCACATAGCTTTCCATTCTGACATCGCTTGGAACTACATTAACTAAATCACCACCTTGGGTAATAATTGGATGGAATCTAATGTAGTCTTTTTCTTGAAATGTTTCACGAATAGCATGCACCCCCATCATTCCCATCATCGCAGCATTTAAGGCATTGACGCCAGCATGAGGCGCTGCAGCTGCATGTGCTGCCTCACCTTTATATTTAATTAATTTTCCGATGAAACCATTGCTAGTTGTTGATATTTCGATAAAACCATTTTGACGTTCATTAGGTACACTAGTTAAATGTATTTGTAATGCCATATCAATATCGTCAAACTCGCCACGTGAAATTAACTCTGGTTTGCCACCAATATATTTGATTTTACCTTCTTCTATTAAGCGATTTCGATAAGTTATTTCAACATATTCTTCTGCTGGAACGGCAAATGGTACGACATCGCCAGCTAAAAATTGCATAGCCCCTGAATCAATTAATCCCATCGTTACTGCCATCATATTGGCAATTTGAGCATTATGTCCACAGCAGTGCGCAGCACCAGATGTTTCGTCAGCAGCAGGGTGATCTGCACAAATAATAGCATCAAGCTCGCCGATAACGGCAATGCTATAGTTGCTACCTTTTCCTCCTTTTAAACGACCTTTTACTCCTGTTATTGCTAATTTATTTTTAAATGGAACACCTAGTTTTTCAAAAGTTTGCTCAACTTTTTTGGCTGTTTTGTGTTCTTTATAACCAAGTTCAGGTTCTGCCCAAATTGATTCAGCAATTGCTTTAATATCAGCTTTACGGTTTGCAATTGCACTACAAACCTTTTTTTTAAGTTCTTCTTTTGTCATAAATTAAATCCTAGTTTAAATTAGATAACACCTTCCCAATGCAAGGTGATTTGAGCAATGATCGCTGCCAAAATAAAAGTGCCTGAAAATACAGCTAATGAAACAGGAATAATTCGCCATGAGATACTTTTAAATAATGCTAAATCTTTACCAATAGCCAATCCAGCATAAGCAAGCACTGGGGTACAAACCGCCAATAAAGACACCTTGTCAGTCAGTGAAACAACTTGTTCATGAAAAGGGAAAATAGGTGATGAAGCCACTGCGGCTACAATTGATACCCATAAAATGACCGGAAATTTGTTTAATACTGGAATTTTGCCAACAAAATAGCCAACAATTGATATAACAACTAAAATTGATAACGCTTCTAATGACAGTATAAAATCAATTTTGTAACCTACTGTATTACCAGCAGCCATAATAATGGCAACTAAGATCAGTAAAAATATTGTTTCTAAACTTTTCATTATAGTGCTCCTTCTTTGTTACGTCGTAAACGCGAAAAAATGTTATATAAGAAAGAGGCAAATGGTAGTGAAAATAATGTATAAATATAAATGCCAACAACACTCGACATTAAGTTTGCTGTTGTTGCATAGGCTTTGATTTCACTAGCCATTTCTGGATAAAGGTCACTTATTGGAGCAAGTGATGCCGCCATCATACTACCACTTCCAACCCCAGCTCCCATGGCTAAAGCATAAGGATGGAGAATATCTAGTTTTGCCATCACACTGGCTAGTATACTCATCCAAATAGCGCCATAAAGTGTGCCACAAACATACATCGCCATAACGCCTCGACCTTCAGCGGAATCCAATCCATATTTATCTGCAACAATTGCTATATTCGGTTCGCGAGCAACAGAATAAGTTGCACCTACAGCTTCACGTTTCATGCCTAATATCATTGCTAGTGGCAAACCCAATAAAATCGTACCAGCAAAATGGCCTAATTCCTGAAAAATTAATGCTAACTTAGCATCTTTTAGAATCATATCAATCTTAGGACCGACAGAAACGCCAAGCTTGGCAATAAGTAACATCAAAGTTACAATCATAATGGCGCTGGCATTATTCATATTGTTTAGTTTTAATATCTTTAATTTGGGAACACTTATTACTCCACCAATGATCATGGCGTATAACATCGGATACACTGCGATAATCCAAATAGACTGCTTACCGATAAACTCACATGCCAAAACAACGACTAATGCAAGTAAATGCACTTTATAATCTCGTAAAACTTTCATTCTTACTCCTTAATTTATTTAAAATATTTTTAAAGTATCGTTGCCCTAATGTATTTTTAAAATGATCTAAAGCCCATTGATGACCGATTGGATCAACGCTGGTTACAGCATTTTTCGCGTAATCGTAAATCAAGATCCGTCTCGCAAAAAGCTGAATAGTGGCGCTTATTTATCCAATAGATATGATTAGTATTTTTATATTTTTGATAAAGGTTATTTAAACTACCAAATAATTGTTGTACTAAAGTACCAATTATATTATGAGGCGGAAAAAGAGAATATTCAGGGTGAAATCTATCAGAAGGGTCATTAGAATCGATAGCAAAAACGACAAAATTATTATTTTTTATAAATGATTCTGCTACGTTTAGCATTTCTGCTTCAATTTTTTGACCAGCTAGGCCTGTAGTTAAAGCTCCATTATCAGCAACAAAATCATTCGTATAATCAATTGAAATTAACGCTTTCATATCAAGTAAATAAACTATTAAATAATATTAAAGCTTATTAATAAATATTTGATATGACAAGTTATTTTCAATAAGTAATTTGATTATATTTTTTATAAAATTAAGATCTAATTGGTATCTTTTTGAATTTAATTTATTTTATAAAAACTTTTATAAAGTAAATTTATTATCAAAAACTAACTATAAATAAATTAAATGAAAATTATTTTAAATCATGGTCTTTATACCCTGATAAATTGCTCTATAATAATTATTATTTTGCTAATAGTACACAGGATATTTTAATGAGAACAATTTATTGCGGACAACTCAATGCAAGTTATATTAATCAAGAAGTAACATTATGTGGTTGGGTCAATAAACGCCGAGACTTAGGCGGTATGATTTTTATCGATATGCGTGATCGTGAAGGTATTGTACAAGTTTTTTTTGATCCTGATTATCAACAAGCATATCAACTTGCTGGTGAACTTCGTAATGAATTTTGTATCCAAATTAAAGGCAAAGTAAGAGCTCGTCCGGAAGGTCAAATCAATAAAGATATGGCAACCGGAGAGGTTGAAATTTTGGCAACTGAATTGAAAATATTTAACCGTAGCGATGTATTGCCTCTTGATTTCAATCAAAACAACAGTGAAGAGCAACGTCTAAAATATCGTTATATTGACTTGCGTCGCCCTGAAATGGCAACGATCTTTAAAACGCGAGCTAAAATTACCGCATTTGTTCGTTCATTTATGAACGAACATGGTTTTTTAGATATTGAGACACCAATGTTAACCAAAGCAACTCCTGAGGGCGCACGAGATTACTTGGTTCCAAGTCGAATTCATAAAGGTGAGTTTTATGCGCTGCCACAATCGCCACAATTATTTAAACAATTGCTAATGATGTCAGGATTCGACCGTTATTATCAAATTGTAAAATGTTTTCGCGATGAAGATTTAAGAGCCGATCGTCAACCTGAGTTTACGCAAATCGATGTTGAAACTTCATTTATGACAGCAGAGCAAGTGCGTGATGTTATGGAGAAGATGATTCGTGAGCTTTGGTTACATGTGAAAAATGTGGATTTAGGTAAGTTTCCTATTATGACTTTTGCTGAAGCGATGCGTCGCTTTGGAAGTGATAAGCCTGATCTGCGTAATCCGCTTGAAATTATTGATGTGGCTGACTTGGTTAAAGATGTTGATTTTAAAGTGTTTTCAACACCAGCTAACGATCCGAAAGGACGCGTTGCATTGCTTTGTGTTCCAAACGGAGCACAATTAACACGTAAACAACTTGATGAATATACGCAATTCATTTCAGTTTACGGCGCAAAAGGTATGGCTTGGATTAAAGTTAATGAACGTTGCAAAGGGTTAGAAGGTGTACAAAGCCCAGTTGCTAAATTCTTTAATGAATTGCAAATGGAAGCACTGCTTAATCGTGCCAATGCTAAAGATGGTGATATTTTATTATTTGGTGCCGATAGCTATAAAGTAGTGAGTGATGCGTTAGGGGCTTTACGTTTAAAGGTTGGTAAAGATTTAGGTTTAACCGATGAAAGTAAATGGGCTGTACTTTGGGTTATTGATTTCCCGATGTTTGAAGAAACAGATGAAGGTTTAAGTGCTATGCATCATCCATTTACGTCACCAAAAGATTATACACCAGAAGAACTTCTGAATAATCCTGAAAATGCTGTTGCAAATGCTTATGATATGGTAATCAATGGTTATGAGGTTGGTGGTGGATCGGTTCGTATTCACCGTAGCGAAATGCAACAAGCCGTCTTTTCAATTTTAGGTATTAATGAACATGATCAACGTGAGAAATTTGGCTTTTTACTTGATGCATTAAAATATGGTACACCTCCTCATGCAGGATTGGCATTTGGATTAGATCGATTAAGTATGTTATTAACTGGAACGGATAATATTCGCGATGTGATAGCGTTTCCTAAAACTACAGCAGCAGCTTGTTTACTTACTGATGCTCCAAGCCCAGCCAATATTGCAGCATTGACTGAACTTGGTATTGAAGTAAATAAAAAATAGTGATATTTGATGCGAAAATTCAAAAAACCTGAATCTGTTCTGGTGGTGATTTTCTGCCAGATAACAAACCGTTGTCTTATGTTACAGCGCCAAGACGACCCATGTTTTTGGCAATCAGTAACAGGTAGTATGGAAAATAATGAGCTACCACGAGAAACAGCAATTCGTGAGGTTTTTGAAGAAACAGGCATTGATATTATAGGGCAAAATCTTGAGTTAATTGATGCAAAGTATTCCGTTGAATTTGAGATTTTCCCGCAATTTAGACATAAATATGCACCAGAAGTTAAGCTAAATAAAGAACATTGGTTTTATCTGCCTATTATTAATGAGATAATACCAGTACTTACTGAGCATTTAGATTATCAATGGTTAACAATTGATGAAGCAATCAATCTTACTTTATCTCCAAATAACAGTGAAGCTATTGGTAATATTCACAATTTGATTAAATCTAATTAAGAGGTTTGAAAATGAAATTAAGCCTATATGCCGTTGCGTTGTCCTGCTTATGTTTTTTTGTACCAACTTGTAATGCCGATATAAATATAACAAAGTGTCAACCTAATCAAAATGATTATATTATTTTTGATGAGTATGACGTTAAAATATCAGAGAAGATAATTGATTATAAATTACATGATCAACCTGAAAAACGTGAAAATAGTATTATTCAGATATTTGCTAATGAAAATAGTGATGATCGAAATGACTGGATAGCCTCGTTTCTATTTGATGATCAATCTGAACAATTTTTATTTTATCAAGCTGAGCAAGATAAATTTATTGAAATCGATAAAAAACAATTTGATGCCTTATTACCTAAAATAGTTGAGTGTAATCAAAATAAACAAGTACCTATATATAGTGAAAACTTTGATGCAGACTAGTTAAATATCAAAGCTACATTAGTATTAAGTATTAAAAATGATTTTAGGATTTGGTTAACTAAAGACTATTAAGTAACAGGGAGTAGTAATAAATGAATTTTTCAAATTTTAGAGATTTTTTAGATTATCTTGAACAACAAGGTGAATTAAAAAAAATTACTTTTCCTGTTAATCCTTATCTCGAAATGACCGAAATTGCTGATCGTGTTTTACGTAATGGAGGCCCTGCTTTATTATTCGAAAATCCGATTGGTTATGATATGCCTGTTTTATGTAATTTGTTTGGTACCGCTAAACGTGTTGCAATGGGAATGGGGCGTGAAGATACTTCAGCTTTGCGTGAAATTGGTGAGTTATTGGCATTTTTACGTGAACCGGAACCCCCTAAGGGCATACGGCAATTTTTTAATGTATTACCTAAGTATAAACAAGTACTAAATATGCCTGTCAAACATCGTTCTTCAGCACCATGCCAAGAGGTGATTTTTAAGGATGATGAGGTGGATTTGACTCGTTTACCTATTATGCATTGCTGGCCCGAAGATGTAGCACCTCTGTTATCTTGGGGACTGACTATTACTAAAGGTCCTTATAAAGATCGACAAAATGTGGGCATTTATCGCTTGCAACTTTTAGGAAAAAATAAATTGATCATGCGTTGGCTGTCACATCGTGGTGGTGCACTTGATTTTGCCGAATGGCAACAAGCACACCCAAACGAAAGATTTCCAGTTAGTATTGCTATTGGAGCTGATCCAGCCACCATTTTAGGTGCAGTGACACCAGTGCCAGATACTCTACCTGAATATGCTTTTTCTGGATTATTACGTGGTAGCCGAACAGAGGTAGTCAAATCGTTATCGAATGATTTAGAAGTTCCAGCTAGTGCAGAGATAATTCTTGAAGGTTATATTGATCCTAATGAGTTAGCATCAGAAGGTCCGTATGGTGATCACACAGGTTATTATAATGAAGTTGAGCAATTTTCCGTATTTACCGTAACGCACTTAACTCGCCGGAAAGATGCGATTTATCACTCAACTTATACAGGTAGACCACCAGATGAACCCGCAATCATGGGACTTGCTTTGAATGAAGTTTTTATTCCAATTTTACAAAAGCAGTTTCCTGAAATTGTTGATTTTTATTTACCGCCAGAAGGATGTTCATACCGTATTGCGATTGTTACTATTAAAAAGCAATATCCAGGTCATGCTAAACGAGTTATGATGGGAGTTTGGTCGTATTTAAGGCAATTTATGTATACCAAATTTGTAATTGTCTGTGATGATGATATTAATGCACGTGACTGGAAAGATGTAATGTGGGCTATTTCGACACGTATGGATCCTCATCGGGATACGACTTTTATTGATAATACACCGATCGATTATTTAGACTTTGCTTCACCTGTATCAGGATTAGGATCTAAAATGGGTTTAGATGCTACCAATAAATGGCCAGGTGAAACAAATCGTGAATGGGGAAAGATAATTAAGAAAGATCCAAAAGTCATTGCCCATATTGACGAAATTTGGGATGAGTTAGGTTTATAGAATTATCTTTAATCAATATTAATTGTATAAATAAAATAGTCCAAATAAGAATTAAACAAAAACTATTCCCTTATATTGCATTTATGTATAATTATTAAAATTGCTATAATAATTAAAAAATATGAAAAAAATTCAAATATTGTTAGTACTATTGTTATCTATTTCTTATAGTGCAATGGCTACAAATTATAAGACGCAATCAGATGATACTCAATTAAAGCTTAAAGCGTCAGATTCATTGCTCCCTTCTTTACGTTTGTCTGCAGAAAAAGGGAACTCAGAAGCTCAGTACTCATTAGGAAATATTTATAAACAAGGATTAGGTGTTGAGGTTAGTGATGTTCGAGCTTTTTTCTGGTATAAAAAAGCGGCTGAACAAGGGCTTGCCAAAGCACAAAATAATTTAGCATTTATGTACCAAAGTGGTTTAGGTACTGAACCTGATTTAAATGAAGCATTTAAATATTTTAAATTAGCGGCAGATCAAAATTATGCATTAGCTAAATATAATTTAGCTTTAATGTATAAAGAAGGCAATGGAGTAGAAAAAAACATACCGACTGCGATTGATTATTTTACACAGGCTGGTGATGAAGGTATTTATGACGCTTATCTAAATCTTGGTATTATGTATTTTTTTGGTGATGGCGTAAAAGAAGATCGCATGACGGCAGCTGATTGGTTTAGTAAAGCAGCTAAAGATAATATTCCAGAAGCACAATATTATTTGGGGTTAATGTCTGAAAATGGCGATGGTTTAACCCAAGATTATGTGGCAGCTAGCTATTTTTATACACAAGCGGCAGAGCATGGCCATGTATTAGCGATGTACAATTTAGCAATTATGTATGTAACAGGTACAGGAACTAAACCGGACAATACGCAAGCGGCATATTGGTTCACTAAAGCCGCTGAAGCTGGTAATGCTGATGCTCAATATAATATTGGTGTGATGTATGATGTAGGTGGAGGAGTGCCTAAAGACGAGGAAAAAGCCGTTGAATGGTATCTAAAAGCTGCAGAGCAGGGCAGTGTTGATGCTCAATATAATTTAGGTGTTAAATATCTAGAAGGTGAAGGTACGGATAAAGATCAAGAGCGTGCTATTTATTGGTTTACTAAAGCTAGCGAGCAAGGAGATCAAGACGCTAAAGCTTATTTAGAACAATTATTACCAGAAAATTAAAAAAGGCATTAGCCTTTTTTAATTTATCCAGAGTTTCTCATACCCGCTGCGATTCCTGAAATGGTGATCATTAGCCCTTGTTCAACTATGATGTTTTTATTATCATTATCGTTGTTTTTTCGTGAACGACTCAGTAACTCTACTTGTAACAAGTTTAATGGCTCAATATAAGTATTACGTAAGGCCACCGACTGCGCTATCCAAGGTAAATCAGCCATTAGGCTAATATCATCAGTAATAGTTAATACTGTATTGATATCTTGGGTTAGCAAATTTCTTAATTCTTCACCTAATGGCCATAATGCAGGATTGACTAAACGTTGTTCGTAATATTGGTGAATATTTGGTGCAGATTTTGCGTAAACCATTTCAAGCATACCTAATCGGGCATTAAAGAAAGGCCAATTGTGGTACATCTCTTTAAGAATGTTTTGTCTGCCTTCTCCAATAACAGCTCTAAGTGCACTACCTGCTCCGAGCCAAGATGGCACCATTAAACGGTTTTGTGTCCAAGCAAAAATCCAAGGAATAGCACGTAAACTTTCAATCCCTCCACCTGTTCGGCGTTTTTGTGGCCTTGAGCCTAGTGGTAATCTGGCTAATTCAACCTCTGGTGTTACTGCTCTAAAATAATCAACAAATTCAGAACGTTCTCGTACATAACTACGATAACAATGGCATGAAATTTCTGACATTTCATCCATAATATTGCGCCATTCCTGTTTAGGTGCTGGTGGTGGTAATAAGTTGGCTTGTAAAATAGCTGAGGTATAAAGCATGAGACTACTGAGAGCAACCTCTGGCAGACCAAGTTTAAAGCGGATCATTTCTCCTTGTTCAGTAACTCTAAGTCCTCCTTTTAATGATCCAGGTGGTTGCGAAAGCAGTGCGGCATGAGCTGGTGCGCCCCCTCGACCAATTGATCCTCCTCGTCCATGAAATAACACCAAATTGATATTATATTTTTCAAATAAATTAACTAATTCCTCTTGTGAGCGATATTGTGCCCAAGACGCGGCAAGAGTGCCAGCATCTTTAGCCGAATCAGAATAACCTATCATCACCATCTGTTTACCTTGAATTTTATTGTAATACCAAGGGATATCCAGTAGTTTTTGCATGACAGATTTAGCATTATTCAAGTCCTCTAATGTTTCAAATAACGGTACTATGGGAATGTGTTTTTGGCAGTCGACGATTTTTAATAATAGATAAACCGCTAAAATATCAGAAGGTGCTTTGGCCATTGAAATTACATAAGAAGCAATTGATTCATCGCCCGCTTTTTTTATTACACGACAAGTGTCTAATACTTCTTGAACCATTTGATCTGGTTGCCAGCTGTAAGGTAATAATGGTCGATTTGATTGTAATTCTGCTAATAAAAACGCTTGTTTTTCTTCTTCAGACCATTGAGCATAGCTACCTAAATTAAGTTCTTTGGTTAATGCGTCGAGCGCTTCTGTATGTACTGAACTGTCTTGACGGATATCTAATCTGACTAATTGTAACCCAAAGCTTTTTATACGACGCAGTGTATCTAACAATGGCCCATGAGCAATTGTTGACATTCCATTATCAATTAACGATTCATAACATACATAAAGCGGATTCCATAACTGCTCATTTTTAGTCAAAATATCGCAAGGTGCTAATATAGGTTCATTATTCAATAAAGCTTCAATATAGTTGTGAGTTTTAATTAAACGTATTCGTAACTGCTTCATTACAGCTCGATATGGCTCTGAAACGTTTTTGTTTTTTTCATCTAACAGTTCAATGACCGAATTACTGCATTCCGTCATTGAAAGCTCACGAACAAGTATTTGAATGTCAGATAAAAATAACTCAATTGCCTTTAATCTGGCTTGTAACATGACTTTTTCTGTTACTTTTGCTGTGACATTTGGATTACCATCACGATCTCCCCCCATCCATGAGGTAAATCTAATAGGGACATGATCAACCGATAATTGTTCATCAAACGCATCAACTAATTGGTCATTAAGTTCACGTAAAAATAGCGGTACGCCATTCCATAAGCTATCTTCAATGACTGAAAATCCCCATTTAGCTTCATCAATCGGAGTAGGGCGTTTTTTGCGTATTTCATCAGTATACCAAGCCTGACAAACTAATTTCTTCAAACGTCGCATAATACGCTCAATTTCGTAGTCAGCTAAATCATCATGGTCCAGTTGTGATAGACAGTTATTTATAGCTGTATAAGTGTTAATCATCGTTCGGCGATTGATTTCGGTCGGATGTGCGGTTAACACTAATTCAATTGATAAATCATTAATTGCTTTTGTAATAGTTTGATTTGAAAAATTAAGGTTTTTTAGTGTGCTAAATAATTCGGTCATTTTTTTAGGGCTACTAGACGCTTCCCCATGGGGTGAAATACCATAATACTCAGCAGCTGTATTGACCAAATTCAAAAATTGATTAAATGCCCGTGCAACATGTAATAAATCGTCATCGTTAAGATTTTCAATTAATTTAAGTAACTCATTATGAGCTTGAGTATCTCCTTGTTGAGCTGATTTTGATAATTGTCTTATCATTTCAACTAAATTAAATGTTTCATTGCCTGTAGCACGTTTGATCGCATTGCCTAGTAAAGTACCTAACATATTGACATTACTTCTCATTGATGAGTATTGGTTATTCATGATTTTCTCGTCTTCGATTTTATTATGCCTAAGCACCTTTAAGCTGTATGAATCAAAATGACAATTTAATGGGATAGGTATAATGTTGATTAATGTGCATAAGTTATACTTTATTACAATTTAATTTTGAATTTAAATAATAAAATTTTATGGTTTTTATTTTTTTTAGTTGTTTTAATTATATCTAGCATGAAAAATTAGACTTCGAATGTTTATTTAATATTAGAAATATTCATCAGAAAACTTATTTAACAGGATTATTTTTTATGAATACAGTACTAAACTGTATCTTGATATCATTTGGGTATATACTAGCTATATTATGAATACACATTGGATTATTTAATGATTGCTGTTTTTTATATCGCGTCGATTATTGCTGTCGTTGCTAGTATAAAAGTAATTAGTAGTTTACGTGTTGATAAAGCAATTTTATATCTTGTTATTTCACTTTTTGCTTCAGCATTAATATTTATTCTACTTAATACATATTATTCAGCTATTTTATATATTTTACTGTTTATTGGTGGATCGGTAACTCTTTTTTTACTTGTCGCTTCAATTTTGAAAATTAAAGATGATAATGTTGAAAACCACAAACAGGGAATTAGTCCTAAAATCTGGTTAGGTCCACTTGTCTTAGCGTTTGTATTATTAGTCGCCCTAATTTATAGTGTAGTAAGTACTGACTATTCAGAACTGAAAGAGTCTCATGAATTAATGCATGAAATGTCTAAATATGCATACATTTTGATAGCTGAATTGGCACTGTTTTTACTATTGGGCGCAGTTGTGATTGCTTATCATTTTATGCATCGGCTTATGTTGGAGAAATAATATGATTCCACTCATACATAGTCTTATTCTTGCTTCTATTTTATTTGTGATTGGTTTGTTAGGAATAATGATTCGACGCCATTTCTATTTTTTATTACTTAGTCTTATTATTATGAATAATGGGGTTATAGTTGCGTTGTTTGCAGCAAGTAGCTATTGGCAACAATCTGATGGGCAAGTACTTGCTATTTTAGCAGTAATAACTGCCTTAGCCGAAGTGTGTGTCGGTCTTGCATTGATGATAAAACTATTTTACCGTCGAAAAACATTTAATATTGACTCATTGAGTGAAATGAAAGGATGAATTTACTTTATTTAACTATTATTGTTCCCTTATTTTCTTTTTTAGTATTGGTGAGCTTAGGGAGACATATCAGATCAATTAATGTGATAATTATTGGTATTACTACTATGCTGATAATAGCATTAATTACTGTATTTTCTTGTATCGATTTTAGTTCAAATACAGTACCTGATATGACCTTAGTTTACACTCGACCACTGTGGAATTGGTTTTCGGTAGGTGACTTTTCAGTACCTATTTCCTTAACCTTGGATGGATTATCATTAACCTTTTTAGCGTTGATTTCATTTTTTGGTTTTTGGGTATATTTTTTTGCAGCTTGTGATTTAACTTCAAAAAAAGATATTTATACCTTTTATGCTTACAGTAATTTATTGATTGCTAGCATATTAACTATAATATTGGTCAATAATTTGTTTGTTATGCTAATGGGTTGGGAAGGTTTGAGTATAAGTGCTTACTTGCTCATTGGTATTTACTATAAACAGCCTCGTAATGGTTATGCTGCAGTTAGAGCATTTGTGATTATGCATTTAACTGATATTTTTCTAATTATTGGTATATTTTTACTGTATCAAACTCTAGAAACATTAAATATCCGTGACGTTTTGACGCAAGCACATGATAATTTGGCTGTTGATTCTGATATCATATTTTGGATTACTCTAATGCTATTTCTTGGGGCAATGGGCAAGTCGGCATTATTTCCTATGCATTCATGGTTTGCTGAAACAACATTAGCTCCAATGCCTGCGATGGCTTTATTGCAATCTTCAACAGTAATTTTAGCTGGTGTGTATTTAGTTTTAAGACTTAGTGATTTGTTTATGATGTCGAGCGATGTTCTTGCTATTATAGCAATGATTTCATCATTGACTATATTATTTGCTAGCACCATTGCATTAGTGCAGTATGATATTAAACGAATTGTTACATATATTAATTTAACGCAAATTAGCTATTTATTTTATGCTTTTTCAACAAAAAGTTGGAGTTTATCTCTTAATTGCTTAATTAATTATGTCGTAACAAGCACATTGCTAATTTTAGCTTCATCTATTTTAATTAAGAAATGTCAAGGTGAACGAGATATCAGTAAACTAGGTGGTCTAATTAAAACGTTTCCGATGTTATATGCGATATTTTTGTTAATCATGCTATCACTTAGTGCTATGCCTTGGGTTTCATCATCATTTTATATTAAAGGCGATATCATATTGGGTTTAATGACTCAAGATAAATTGATATTAGGAACCATTGGTTTGTTTGGTATTTTACTTTCTAGTTTGGGTATTTGGCGCTTAATTTCAATGGTTTTTTATCGTAAACAAAAACAGTATGATTTTACTAAAACCAAGTGGTTAAGTTATTTACCAATTTTCATCTTATTAATATTTACTACAGCTTTATTTATCTATTTCCCATTACCAACTCAAGGTATTATTCCGATAGCTGAGTTAGATACTAATGGGCAGTTACCTTTTCAGCTACTGCTAGCAGCAGTGACTGGATTGAGTTTTTTGATTGCTTATATTTTATATGCTCATCCAAATAGCGAAGTACAAGAAATTCTAAATACACCAATGGTTAAATTCCTTTTACGTTTATGTAATAGTGATTGGCATTATGATTATTTATTGCATACTTTATTTGTTAAACCTTATGTCTATTTAGCCCATTTTTTGAAAAAAGATCCACTAGCTTTTTGGGATAATTGGATAATGAAGGGGATCAAAAAAGTAAACGCGTTCACCGTTGATCTAGAAAATGGGCAAATTCGGTGGTATATGGTTTCGATGGTTATAGGTAGCATTTTCATATTAATGCTACTGATTTTTATTTAATAAAGGTGTAATCATTCATGTTATTATGGCTCGTTTTTTTACCTGTAATAGGCGGATTTTTTGGGTGGTTATGCCATGTATGTTTACAAAGAGGCGTTGTTTCTGTCAATGTACAAATGCGTTGGTCAAAATTACCAATAATTGTAGCTTTTATTACTATTTTTCTTACATTATTGATGTCGATATTATTATGGATAGATGCTATATCTATATTAAATCAAGGGGGAAATTGGGTAAAAGAAGTTAAACTAGAATGGATCCCTTTATTAGGCATTCATTTTCATCTTGTCTTAGATGGTTTATCTATGGTTGTTATTACCTCAACCTTATTTATTGTATTATTGACTATTATCTATTCTAGTAAAGAAAGCTTAAACAATCTTGGCCTATTTTACTTATGTCTATTATTTATGACATCGGCAATCATGATGTTATTTGTAATCACTGACTTATTTTTAATGTTTTTCTTTTGGGAAGCTGTAGCAATCCCTATCTATTTTTTAATCTCCTTATGGGGACGACGAGATTCAAGTTCGCAATTGCGTTTTAATGGTGCAAGTAAATTCCTGATTTATACTCAAGTGAGCAGTTTACTTATGCTAATTTCGATAGTTTCATTAGCTTTGATTAACTGGAATTTAACAGGACATTGGACGTTTGATTATCAAGAATTAACCAAAACACCAATTTCAAGTTATACCGAATTTTTAATTATGCTAGGATTTTTAGCTGCTTTTATCGTTCGCATACCATTTGTTCCATTTCATGGTTGGTTTATTGAAGCTCATATCGAATCTTCAACAACAGGCTCAATGATGATTAGTGGATTATTACTTAACACAGCTGCATTTGGTTTATTGCGTTTTGTTATACCGCTATTTCCTAATGCATCAATCATTATTATGCCGTTAATGTTAGCATTTGCACTACTTACGGTTGTTTATGCTGCTTTACTTGCTTTTAACCAAACTGATATTAAAAAGCTAATAGCTTATATTCATATTGCTTTAATGGGTTTTGTAACTGCAATGATCTATAGTGGTTCTGTTCTTGCTTATCAAGGTGTGGTTATTCAAATGATAGCCATCAATTTAGCAATCGTCGGCATGTTTATAATTAGTGGATTATTAGTTGAATGTTATTCAACGCGAAACATAAATCAATTTGTTGGGCTTAAAGAAAGAGTGCCTTATTTATCTTCTTTTACTCTGTTTTTTATATTGGCAGTGTTAGGCATTCCCGGTACGGCTAATTTTATTGGGAATTATATGATGTTGCTTGGTAGTTATAATGCTTTTTCCTATTATACAATTTTACTAGTAATTGGTTTATTATTACTGTCCATTTCGTTTATTGTACGTATACAACCAATTTTTTATGGTGTAGTTGATAAAGGAGCTGCAACAAAATGCCGGCTTAGTAAGAAAGATCTTTTATTATTATCAACTATTTTAAGTGTACTTATTTTTATCGGTTTATATCCTCAAGTGGTTTTAGATATGTCTTATTCTGTCGTGAATCAAACACAACAATACATAACCACAGAGCCGGTAGGGGAGTAATAACCTATGATAGCTTTATCACCCATTCTTGTATTAAGTCTAGCCATCATCGTTTTTTTAGCTTTACTATTTGCTTTTAAATTAAGTACCAAAGGATGTGCTATTTTAACAGTATGCGGATTAACCTGTGCTTTAATTTGCTCTGTGATGGTTGGATATAAAATTTCTTTTAGCACTCAAGCTATTACTAATATCAGCAGTGATAATATGCAAATATCAGCATCAATTTCGGAGTCCGCTAAAGAACAAACTCGATCGAGTGAAGAAACTATTGCAATTGATACGGTGTCTACAGAAACGACCGAATCATCTAATGAAGATGAAACTATAAATATTGATAGTAATACCGAAAATAATAGCATTGACAATAAAAATATCGATATTAATTCTAATGTTGTGAATAATTCGAATATTGATGACGAGTCAACAGATGAGTGGAAAGCACACCATATCACAGCTCTATTTACTTGTGATGGCTATGGGCTACTTTACACCAGTTTGATTTTAATGATATCTATTTCCGTTGCATGTTTTGCTTATCGCTGGTTTAAACAAGAACAGAATCATCATGGATTATTTTATTTAATTTTACTTTTCATGGCATTAGGTGGTGTAACACTTGTTTACTCAAGCCATTTAATTGCATTTTTTATTGGGATCGAACTGTTATCTATTCCATTTGTTGGATTAATTGGTTATCAATATACGCAGACTCATTCATTGGAAGCAGCAGTTAAATACATGATTTTATCTGCTATCGCCAGCGTGTTTTTATTAATGGGGATTGCTTTTTATTATGCAACTACCGGAGAACTCACTTTTAGTGGTTTAAGCTATCAACTCTCAACAATGTCTTATCCAAGTTTATTATTATTGATAGGTGTGTGCTTAATGCTAGTCGGCATTGGTTTTAAATTATCTCTTGTACCATTTCAACTTTGGTTACCAGATGTTTATCAAGGTGCACCAACAATAGTCGCCTTATTATTATCAACAGTCGGAAAAGTTGCAATTTTTTGTGCTATCGCAAGACTATTTTTATTGGCACCTATTGTTAACAATGAAACTATTCGTATTATTTTAGTTATTATGGCGTTTTGCTCTATTTTGTGGGGCAACTTATTGGCGCTAATGCAAAGTAGTTTAAAGCGACTATTAGCTTATTCATCAATAGCACATTTTGGTTATTTATTAACGGCTTTAATAGCTGTGCAATATCAAGTATTAGCATTAGAAACTATTGGTGTTTATCTAATTGGCTATATTTTAGCTAATATCTGTATTTTAGGCGCGATCAGTTTAGATTCACACTCTGATGAACTTCAAGATCATGAAAACGAAATTGACCTATCAGGACTATTTTGGCGAAGGCCAATCCTAGCATTAGCCATGGGAGTTGGACTTTTATCTTTAGCGGGAACTCCCTTAACTGCGGGATTTGTTGGACGATTTTTACTGGTGTTATTAGGTGTAACAGCCGAATTATGGTGGTTAGTCGCTGCCGTTGTTATTGGCAGTGCATTAGGTCTTTACTTCTATGCTCGCTTAATTATAAACCTTTATATAAGACCTGTTTGTCGTGATGATCTAATATCAAGCAAATCTTCAATTAAATTAAAATGGACTGATATTAGAATAAGTGAATTAATCATTGTGTTATGTGCCTTATTGACGATGCTTTGTGGAATATACCCTAAATGGCTATTTAATTTAGTTAGTATGGCGCAATATTTGACCACCTAATTAACATTTATCTGCCACATTATTTTATTGGTGGAATTATATCAACCTAGGTAATATTGAATGCTTTGTTTTTATACTAGAACGCATAGTTACCTGAAACTTTTTGACAAGAAATAGTTAATAATAGCTTAATTTATTATGTTATAATTCCGACCTTTAAAATTTATTTTAATCAAGAGGACCAATATGGACTTTTTAATCTCTAATGCCCATGCTACTGATGGGCAAGCCCCTGAAAGCAATCTTTATTTTTTTATCATGTTAGTAGTTTTTGGGTTATTTTTCTACTTTATGATTATGCGACCTCAGCAAAAACGTGCTAAAGCACATCGTGATTTAATGGCATCAATTTCAAAAGGTGATGAAGTATTAACTAACGGTGGACTTATTGGTCGCGTATCAAAAGTTAACGAAAATGGTTACATTGCGTTAGAATTAAATGATACGACTGAAGTTGTGATCAAACGTGACTTTATTACATCAGTCTTACCAAAAGGGACAATGAAATCACTATAATAGAGATAGTAGTTATTAGCTATTATTGTTCATTGTATTAATTACCTAATACCACAAGAGAATATGTCGTGTTAAACCGTTATCCTTTGTGGAAGTACATTATGTTGGTCGTTGTAATTTGCCTCGGCCTTCTTTATGCACTTCCAAATATTTATGGTGAAGATCCTGCTATACAAATTTCAGGATCAGATACAGCTGAAATTAACGTTGCTACGCAAGATAAAATCAAAAAACTTTTAACTGATAATCATATCAAACCAAAATCACTGGTTTACGAAAATAAGTCCATTTTAATTCGTCTTGGTGATAACGATACGCAGCTTAAAGCAAAAGAAATTATATCAGAAGCATTAGGTGAGCAGTATATCGTTGCATTAAATTTAGCTCCAGCAACACCAACTTGGCTTACGGTGTTAGGTGCTGAACCAATGAAGCTTGGTCTCGATTTACGTGGTGGTGTTCACTTTTTAATGGAAGTCGATATGACAACCGCATTAAGTAAACTCACTGAACAATCTATTGAGAACATAAAAGCCGAATTTACTAATAGCAAATTAAATTATAAAACGATCAGTAAAGATAGTAATCAGCAAATTTTAATACAATTTGACAATACTGAAGATCGCAATAAGGCCATCACTAAGATCAACGGTATACAAGATTTCAAAGTTGTTTCTCAAAGTGATAATGCTATTGTAGTTAATGTTAGTGAACAACGGTTACAACAAGCAAAAAATGATGCTGTACAACAAAACACTACAATTTTACGAAATCGTGTTAATCAGTTAGGTGTTGCTGAACCAATAGTTCAACGCCAAGGTGCTGATCGTATAGTTGTTGAATTACCGGGTATACAAGACACAGCATTAGCTAAACGTATTTTAGGAGCAACAGCAACACTTGAATTTAGACAAGTTAATGAAGAAAGTACCCCTAACTTGCCAGCCATTCTAAATGGTGATATGCGTGTTCCTTATGGTTCAGAAATTAAATATATGGAGAGTGGTCGCCCAGTATTACTTTATAAGCGTATTGTGTTAACAGGGGAGCATATAACTGATTCTTCATATCGTGCTAATCAATATGGTCAACCCGAAGTTGCTATTACTCTTGATGGCTCGGGGGGTAAAAGAATGTTTGATTTTACCCAAAAAAATCTTCATAAAGCGATGGCAACATTGTTTGTTGAATACAAAGACACTGGTAAACGTGATGAAAACGACAAACCAATTCTTGAAAAACAAGAACGTGTTATCAATGTAGCAACGATTCAAGGTATTTTTAGTGACCGTTTTCAGGTAACGGGTATTGGTAATATTGATGAAGCTAAAAATTTATCATTATTATTACGTGCAGGGGCTTTAATTGCTCCGATTCAAATCATTGAAGAGCGCACTGTTGGACCATCAATGGGGCAAGAAAATATAACTCAAGGGTTAGAATCTTGCGCATGGGGTTTAGCGATTTCAGTCATCTTTATGTTAGTGATGTATCGTCTGTTTGGCGTATTTGCTAGCCTTGCATTAGTTGCTAACTTAATTTTAATTGTTGGTGCAATGTCTTTACTTCCTGGGGCAACGCTAAGCATGCCAGGTATTGCGGGTATTGTGTTAACCGTTGGTATGGCTGTTGATGCCAACGTACTGATTAATGAAAGAATAAAAGAAGAACTTAGCAATGGACGTAGTGTTCAGCATGCAATTAATGAAGGGTATGCTGGTGCTTGGAGCAGTATTTTTGACGCCAACCTAACTACATTAATTACAGCTATTATTCTTTATGCTGTTGGTACAGGCTCAATTAAAGGCTTTGCCATTACACTAGGCATCGGTATTGTAACATCAATGTTTACATCGATTGTTGGTACTCGTGCATTAGCCAATCTTATTTATGGCGGACGCCGTGTTAATAAGTTATCAATTTAGAGGTTTATTGTGGTTATTAATAAAAAAGAAAATCATGATGTTAGAGATTTAAATCATGGTCGCAGAGTCCTCGACTTTTTAAAATTTGGCTTTATTGCTTTTGTGATTTCAATGTTATTGGTAGTCGCATCCTTTGTGGTTATTTTTATTAAAGGATTTAACCTAGGACAAGACTTCACTGGTGGTACGACAGTAGAACTTACCGTAACAAAAGTGGTTAACCTTGATGACCTTCGTAACAGTTTACGCGATGCGGGTTATCATGAGCCGATAGTGCAATATTATGGTAGTAGTAAAGATATCATTATTCGATTACCTTCAGCTAAACAAAAAGATGGTAGTACGTTATCTGCTATTGATAATGCACTAGGTACAAAAATTTCCAATTTAATACATAAAGATATTGATGCCGATGCTCAAATCAAACGTATTGAATTTGTAGGACCAACAGTAGGCTCTGAACTTGCCCAAGATGGTATATTGGCAATCTGTGCCGCATTAGTGTGTATTCTAATCTATATTGCCTTTCGTTTTGAATGGCGATTTGGTACTGGTGCGGTTGTTGCCTTAGCGCATGATGTTATCATCACCGCAGGTTATCTATCATTATTTGAACGAGAACTAGATTTAACTATCATTGCTGCAATGTTATCGATAATTGGTTATTCGCTCAATGATACCATTGTAGTTTTCGACCGAATTCGTGAGAATTTTAGAAAGATTCGACGAGCAGATCCTTACGATGTTATCAACATCTCGTTAACACAAACATTGCACCGTACTTTGATGACGTCAGGTACAACCCTTGCAGTGGTCGTTATTCTTTATATTTTCGGTGGTTCAATGTTAAAAGGTTTCTCTGAAACATTAGGCGTTGGTATTGTGCTTGGTACAATCTCATCAATTTATGTTGCTGCGTATATGTCACTCAAATTAGGCGTAAAACGTGAACACTTTATGCCCCCTAAAATTGAAGCAGAAGGGGCAAATCAACCTTCAATATTGCGTTAGTTATGTGAACTCTGCCATTAATTGGCAGAGTTTTATTAGACTGTTTTTCAAACAAATAGTACCAAACTAATTGACACTTATCGTTTAGTTGCATATTATTAGCCACAGTTTTATCCCTTTCATTTGGGGCCATAGCTCAGCTGGGAGAGCGCAACGCTGGCAGCGTTGAGGTCAGGGGTTCGATCCCCCTTGGCTCCACCAATTCAATAATCAGTAACATTCTTTTAAACCCTATAAAGTACACCAAACCCAGTAATAACAAGCCTTAAAGTCTATTTTATTGCCCATTAAGTATCAGTAAGGTACATTTACAACCATAATTTTTAGGTATATGCTTAGGTATACAGACGCAATATACCTATATATCGTATACCTAAAATAATTATGGCAAGGAAAACACATCCATTAAC